>NZ_RIBZ01000816.1:0-14584 GCF_003721215.1 Streptomyces botrytidirepellens | reverse complement strand
CGGCCCGCTGCGCGGCCTGGGCGGCGCGCACGGCCTCGCGCGGGCGCCCGGCGTCGCGGGCGAGGAAGGCGGTGTTGCAGAACGCGTGGGCCTCCAGGGCGGGATCGCCCGTGACGCGCGCGGTGGCCAGCGCCTCCGCGTAGTGCGAGCGGGCGTCGGTGAGCCGTCCGGAGTCATGGGCGAGCCAGCCCACCGAGATGGCCAGTTCGCCCGCGCCCGCGTACAGCCGCTCCACGACGGACCGGCCGTAGCCGCCCGCGTCGAGCAGTGCGTACGCGGCGCTCAGCGGGCGCGCGGTGTGGACGTAGAGGCTGTCCGCGCCGTGCCGGTCGTCCAGCAGCCGGATCCGGCGCACGGCCTCCTCCACGGCGGCCGCCTCGGCCTGCCCGGCCCGCCGGGAGGTCCGCACGGCATCGGCGGCGGCCGCCGCCCCACCGGCCATGAACGCGCGCCGTAGCAGTTCGCTCTCCTCGAAGACGTCGATGTCGGCCGGGGCGCGGTGCTCCGGTTCCGGCCGGGGCAGTGGCTCCGGCCGGGATACCGGCTCCGGGCCGGGCAGCGGTTCCGGTCGGGGCGCCGGGACGGCGGCGGGCCCGACCGGACGGCCCCGGACCGCCTCACGGGGGGTGAACCCCAGGTCGGTGAGGGCGCGGCCGGGGAACATATGGCGGAAGACGCGCTCGTAGGCGTAGTTGGGGCAGCGGATCGCCCCCGACTCGACACGGCCGATGTAGCGCGCGTCGCAGGAGACCTGTTCGCCGATCTCGCGGGCCGCGCGCCGTACGGACGCCGCGAACTCGGCCGGTGAGAGCTGCCCGCGTAACAGCCGGAACGCGGTGTTCGGCCGCGGCGACGAGGATGACGGGGATTCCGGAAGCGGCCTCATGGTGACCCTCCCTACGGTGCTGCACGGTGCTGCCGTGTCGGCGGGGGAGAACCGTACCGGTTACGACGTTCTCGACATTCGGATATTCCCGGCAATCAAGACGAAACGCCCGCGATCTGCCATGAACTGCCATCCTTTACGGCGGCATTCGGCCGTAGCCGTTGACACTGCCGAGCGTTGAACCCTGTGCAACCCGATGAAGAGGGAGGCCGGAGTGGATATCAGCCGCTCGCGGACGACTGCCCAACATCACCAGCGCCAGGACTGCGATCTGGTCACCGTGCCCGCCCGTCAGGGGCTGGAGGCGGTGGACATCCTGCGCCGCGGCTGCGACGGCCTCGGCCCCGTGATGCACGACAACGCCTGCGACACCCTCGGCTTCCTGGTGCCACCCGGCACCGCGGACGGCTGGGACATGCCGGGCAGCGACTGCACCCAGACGGCCGGGCGCGGCATGCGCATAAGCGACGGCGGCGCCCCGGGTCAGGGCGCCACCCACTGGCTGGTGCCGCCGGATGCCGCGTACAGCGGCGCCACCGACCCCGCGGAGCTGCGCGCCGCGCTCGGTGAGGCGGCCCGCACGATCGAGGCCGTCGACCGCTGCCAGTAGCCCCGGGCCGGAGCAGCCCCTGGTCGGCGGACCGGCGGCCCGGCTGTCGGTGGCCCGGCTCATACTGGGGCACATGGCGAAAGGCACGAAGAAGCGAGCGGCGGCGCGCGGGCGCGCGGCGGGCCGGGGGCGCACCCCCGAGCCGATCACCGCACCCGTCGACGGGGGCCTCGCCGAGCTGGTGCCGGATCGCGACCGCCCGCGCGGCTGGACGCTGCTGCTGGACGGCAAACCGCAGTCCCACGTGGACCTGGACGACCCCGCCCACCTCGACTTCGAGTATCAGCGGCGGCTCGGCCACGCCGCCGATCTCGCCGCCCCGCCGGGGCGCCCGCTGCACGCCGTCCATCTGGGCGGCGGCGCCTTCACCCTGGCCCGCTACATCGCGGCGACCCGGCCCCGCTCCACCCAGCAGATCGTCGAGATCGACGCCGCGCTCGTCCAGTTCGTACGGCGCGAGCTGCCGCTCGACCCCGGCGACCGGATACGGGTGCGGGGCACCGACGCCCGGGCCGGGCTCGCCAAGGTGCCCGAGGGCTGGGCCGATCTGGTCATCGCGGACGTCTTCAGCGGGGCCCGCACCCCCGCGCACCTGACCAGCCTGGAGTTCCTGGCCGAGGTCCGCCGGGTGCTGCGCCCCGGCGGGCTGTACGCGGCGAACGTCGCCGACGGCCCGCCGCTGGCCCATCTGCGCGCCCAGATCGCCACCGCCCGCGCCGCGTTCGCCGAGGTGTGCCTGACCGCCGACCCCGCCGTGCTGCGCGGCCGCCGCTTCGGCAACGCCGTCCTGCTGGCCGCCGACCACGAACTGCCGGTGGCCGAGCTCACCCGCCGCGCCGCCGGGGACCCGCACCCCGCCCGGGTCGAAAACGGCCGCGCGCTCGCGGACTTCACCGGTGGCGCGGTCCCGGCCACCGACGCGACGGCCACTCGGTCCCCGGCACCCCCGGCGGCCGTCTTCGACTGACCGTGGCCTCAGTTGTGCCTCCCGGATGTTCAAGCGGGACAGGAAAACTGTGCACCTTGTGAAGATCTTTTCGTGAGTGCCGATTCCGGCCGTTACCGTGGCGCGCGTACGACGACCCCCACTTCCGTATGCAGGGCAGGCACACGTGACGAGCCGCAGGTACCGCCGCCGCACCATGAGCCGGAGCACGATGGCGATGGGAGCCACCGCCGCCGTGCTCGTGGCGGGCGGGGCGGCGTTCGCGCTGAGCAGCGCGACGGACGACGGCGGGGACACGTCGGGAACGGCACCGGACTTGGGCGCGGGCGCGGGCACCGGACCGGGCACCGAGCCGGGGACGGCACCGGGGACGACACCGGGCACGACGCCGGGTACGGAACCGGAGAAGACCCCGGGGAAGCAGCCGGGGAACGGGGCGGGGGAGGTCGCTAACGCGCGCTTCGCCCCGTACATCGACACCTCGCTCCACGCCCCCTACGACATGGTGGGCACCGCGAAGAAGACCGGCGTCAAGGAGTTCACTCTCGGCTTCGTCTCCCCCGGCGGCGGCTGCACCCCCAAGTGGGGTGGCAGGACCGGGCTCGGCGCCGACAAGGTGGCCCGGCAGACGGAGGCGCTGCGTGCGGAGGGCGGCGACATACGGGTGTCCTTCGGCGGCCAGGCCGGGTCCGAACTGGCGCTGGCCTGCTCCTCGGTGGACCAGCTGACCGCGGCGTACAGCCAGGTCGTGGACCGGTTCAAGCTCACCAAGGTCGACTTCGACATCGAGGGCAAGGCGCTGGAGAACGCCGCGGCGAGCACCCGCCGGGCGCAGGCCATCGCCGCGCTCCAGAAGCAGAAGCCCGGTCTGGACGTCTCGTTCACCCTGCCCGTGATGCCCACCGGCCTCACCCGCGACGGCGCCGAACTGGTCGCCGACGCCAGGAAGAACGGGGTGAAGGTCTCGGCCGTCAACATCATGGCCATGGACTACGGCAGCTCCTTCGACGGCGACATGGGCCGGTACGCGATCGACGCGGCCACCGCGACGCAGAAGCAGCTCAAGCGCGCCCTCGGGTTGAGAGACGAGGCGGCGTGGAAGACCGTCGGCGTCACCCCGATGATCGGCGTCAACGACGTCAAGAACGAGATATTCACGGTCGACGACGCCACGGAGCTGGTGCGGTTCGCCCGGACCAAGGGGCTGGGCAAGCTGTCGATGTGGTCCGCGACCCGCGACAAACAGTGCGCGGGCGGCACCCAGGCCACGGCGTCGGCGATCTGTAGCTCGGTCGAGCAGGGCGCGCTCGCGTTCACCAAGGCGTTGGGCGGCTACCGGGGCTGACCCGCCGAAGGGCGCTGCCGGACGGCTCTAGTGGTGGGGGCTCTCCTGGTGCTCCCGGTACTCCTCGGCCGTCGGCTTGGCGATCTGGCCGCCGTCGCCGAAGTAGAACTGGGACAGCCGCGCCCGCAGCCGCTCCTTGCGGGTCAGTTTCCGTTCGACCCCGGCCCCGTCCACGGACGGTGGCAGCTCCAGGGGCTCGTACTGCTCGTAGGCCGTCAGCGTGTACCGCTCGCCCGGTGACAGCGGCTCGTGCACCTCGATGTACTCGCCGTGCGGCAGCCGCTGGATGACGCCGGTCTCGCGGCCGTGCAGCACCTTGTCCCGGTCGCGCCGCTGCAATCCGAGACAGACCCGTCGGGTGATGGCGAACACCACGAGCGGCACCGCGAAGAAGCCGATCCGGCCGGCCCAGGTGATCGCGTTGATCGACAGATGGAAGTGGGTCGCGAACAGGTCGTTGCCGCCGCCGATCAGCAGGACCGTGTACAGGGCGATCCAGGCGGCGCCGAAGGCGGTGCGGGTGGGGGCGTTGCGCGGGCGCTGGTTGAGGTGGTGTTCGCGCTTGTCGCCGGTGATCCACGCTTCGAGGAACGGATAGAGCCAGATGGCGAGCAGCACCATCGGGAAGACCACCAGGGGGATGAAGACGCCGAGGACCAGGGTGTGGCCCCAGAGGTTGATCTCCCAGCCCGGCATCAGCCGGATCAGCCCCTCGGAGTAGCCCATGTACCAGTCGGGCTGGGCGTCGGTGGACACCTGGTCGGGCCGGTAGGGGCCGTACATCCAGATCGGATTGATCTGGGCGATGCCCGCCATCAGGGTGGTGACGCCGAAGACGAGGAAGAAGAACCCGCCGGATTTGGCGACATAGACCGGCCACAGCGGGGGACCCACGATATTCATGTTCTTCTTGCCGGGCCCGGGCTCATGGGTGTGCTTGTGATAGACGAGCAGAATCATATGGAGGGCCAGCAGGCCGAGCATGATACCGGGGATGAGCAGGACGTGGAGGGTGAAGAGCCGGGAGATGACGATCGTCCCGGGGAACTCCCCGCCGAAGAAGAAGAACGACAGATACGTGCCGACGATCGGAACCGACAGCATCGCGCCCTCCATGAAGCGCAGCCCGGTGCCGGAAAGCAGGTCATCGGGGAGCGAGTAGCCCATGAAGCCGTCGAACATGCCGAGAATCAGCAGTCCGGCGCCGGAGAGCCAGTTGATTTCGCGCGGCTTGCGGAAGACGCCGTTGAAGAACGTGCGCATCATATGGGCGATCATGCTCGCGATGAAGAGCACGGCCGCCCAGTGGTGGATCTGCCGCATGAGCAGGCCGCCGCGCACGTCGAAGCTGATGTCCATCGTGGTCTCGAACGCCTGGGACATGCGGATGCCGTTGAGCGGCTCGTAGCGGCCGTGGTAGACCACCTCGTTCATCGCGGGCTCGAAGAACAAGGTGAGATAGACGCCCGTCAGAATGATGATGACGAACGTGTACAGGGCGATCTCACCGATCAGGAAGGACCAGTGGTCGGGGAAGACCTTCCGCAGATTGGCCTTGCCCATCTTGAAGAGGCCGACCCGCCCGTCGAACCACCCGGCAAGTGCCTCGCCCTTTGGTTTGCTCATATCTCATGCATTTACCAGCACATTCCACCGTCCGCCCTGTCGGCCGGGCGTGTGGCCCACGCCGTAATCCATTCGGGGGAGGGAGCGGCTCCGCCCACCCCCCAGGCTGGGCGGAGCCGCGGTCTATTTCGTGCCCGGAGCGGCTACGCCTCCGGCAGCTCTCCGGTGCGGGCGACCTCCGCGTACCAGCGGGCGCTGGACTTGGGGACGCGGGCCTGGGTGGGGTAGTCGACGTAGACCGCGCCGAAGCGCTTGCTGTACCCGTACGCCCATTCGAAGTTGTCCATCAGCGACCACAGGAAGTAGCCGCGCAGATCGGCGCCGTCCGCGATGGCCCGGTGGGCGGTGGCCAGGTGGGCGCGCAGGTACTCGATCCGCTCCGGGTCGTGGACCTTGCCGTCCGCGTCCGGCTTGTCGTCGTACGCGGCGCCGTTCTCGGTGATGTAGAGCGGCACGCCCGGCGCCTCACGGGTGTAGCGCATCAGCAGCTCGTGCAGTCCGGTCGGGTCGACGGTCCAGCCCATCTCGGTGCGGTCGCCCGGCGTCTGGTGGAACGCGACCCGCTCGGAGCCCGGCCAGGGGGAGTGGGCGCTGGCGCCGTGGCCGTCGTGGCGGGCGGGCCGGTCCCCGTTGTCGGTGGCGGCTGATACCAATGAGGGCGTGTAGTAGTTGATGCCGAGCGCGTCGAGGGGGTGCTTGATGACGGCCAGGTCGCCATCGCGGACGAAGGACCAGTCGGTGATAGCCGCCGTGTCCTCGATGAGGTCGCTCGGATACGCGCCGCGCAGCAGCGGCCCGCTGAACACCCGGTTGGCCAGCGCGTCGATACGGCGCTGAGCGTCCAGGTCCGCGGGGTCCTGGGTGAGCGGGCGGACCACGGCCGGGTTGAGGCTGATGGCGATCTGGGCGCGGGCCGGGAGGGCGGCCCGCAGCGCCTGCGCGCCGAGGCCATGGGCCAGGTTGAGGTGGTGGGCGGCGCGCAGCGGGGCGAGCCGCTCGGTGCGGCCCGGGGCGTGCACCCCGGAGCCGTAGCCGAGGAAGGCGCTGCACCACGGCTCGTTGAGGGTGGTCCAGTACTCGACGCGGTCGCCCAGCGCCTCCGCGACGATCCCGGCGTACTCGGCGAACCGCTCGGCCGTCTCGCGTTCCGGCCAGCCGCCGGTGTTCTCCAGCTCTTGGGGGAGGTCCCAGTGGTAGAGGGTCAGCACCGGCTGGATCCCGGCGGACAGCAGCTCGTCCACCAGGCCGCGGTAGAAGTCCAGGCCGCGCTGCACGGCGGGCCCGCGGCCGGTGGGCTGGACGCGTGACCAGGAGACGGAGAAGCGGTAGGCCGCCAGGTTGAGGTCGGCCATGAGCCGGATGTCCTCGCGGAAGCGGTGGTAGTGGTCGACCGCGACATCGCCGGTGTCGCCGCCGAGCACCTTGCCGGGGGTGTGGCTGAAGGTGTCCCAGATGGACGGGGTGCGGCCGTCCTCCTGCGCGGCGCCCTCGATCTGATAGGCCGCGGCGGCCGCGCCCCACAGGAATCCGGGCGGGAAGGAAAGGGTCATGGAAGCGCTCCCATTCGAGGTCAGGGTGTGGGGAGGGACGGGGGAGAGGGAGGCGAGGGCGGCGCGGGCCGTGCGGACGGCGCGGGTGGGCGGCTCAGCCCTTGACCGCGCCCTGCATGATGCCTCCCACGATCTGCTTGCCGAAGAGCACGAACGCGATCAGCAGCGGCAGGGTGCCGAGCAGCGCCCCCGCCATGATCACCGACTGGTCGGGGACATAGCCGCGGCCCAGTCCGTTCAGCGCGACCTGGACCGTGGGGTTGCCGGTCTGGGTGAGCGCGATGATCGGCCAGAAGAAGTCGTTCCACGCCTGGACGAAGGTGAGCATCCCCAGCACGGCCATGGCCGGGCGGGCCGCCGGGAAGACCACGTGCCAGATGACACGCAGGCTGCTGGCGCCGTCCACCCGGGCCGCCTCGATCAGCTCCGTCGGCAGCGCCTGGCTGAGGTACTGCCGCATGAAGAACACCCCGAAGGCGGTCACCAGCGTCGGCAGGATGACGGCCTGGAGCTGGTCGGTCCACTCCAGCTTGGCGACCATCATGTACAGCGGCACCACGCTGAGCTGGGGCGGCACCATCATCGTCCCGATGGTGAGCATCAGCAGCAGGTTCTTGAAGCGGAAGCGCAGCTTGGCGAAGGCGAACCCGGCGATGGTGGAGAACAGCACGGTTCCGACCGAGATGGTCCCGGCCACCACGGTCGTGTTCAGCAGCGCCTCGCCCATGTTGGCGTCGTTCCACGCCACGTCGAGGTTGTGGAACAGGTTCCCGCCGAACCAGAACGGCGGCGGGGTCTCGGCGAGCCGGGTATTGGTGCGGGAGGCGGCGATGGCGGTCCACACCAGCGGGAAGAGCGAGCCGATGGTGAACAGGATCAGCACGGCATAGGTGATCTTCCCGCCGTGCAGCTGCCTGCCGGCGCGGTTACGGCCCTTCCGCCCGGTCGGGGGCGGTGCGGGCGGTGCGGACGCCGGCCGGGAAGACACGGTGGCGGTCATGGTGGTCCCTCGTCTCCCTCACTGGCTCTTCCGCAGCCGTCGCTGGAACAGCCAGTTGGCCGCGGCGATCAGCAGCAGGATCAGGAACATGGTCCAGGCGATGGCCGAGGCCCGGCCGAGATGGAGGTTCACCCAGCCCTGCTCGTACAGGTACAGGCCCAGCGTCTGGAACTGGTGGTCGCCCCCGCCGGTCGCGCCCGCGCTGCCGTTGAACAGCAGCGGTTCGCCGAAGAGCTGGGTCGCCCCGATCGTGGACACCACGACGGTGAACAGGATGGTGGGGCGCAGCGAGG
This sequence comes from Streptomyces botrytidirepellens, assembly GCF_003721215.1. Lineage (NCBI taxonomy): Bacteria > Bacillati > Actinomycetota > Actinomycetes > Kitasatosporales > Streptomycetaceae > Streptomyces > Streptomyces botrytidirepellens. The sequence continues at coordinate 6,328 of NZ_RIBZ01000816.1, read as the reverse complement.
GGATCGTGACATGGATGAACTGCTGCCAGCGGGAGGCCCCGTCGAGCGACGCCGACTCGTACAGATCGTGCGGCACGGCCTGCATGGCGGCCAGGTAGATCAGCGCGTTGTAGCCGGTCCAGCGCCAGATGACGATCGTGGAGACGGCGAGCTGGGAGGTCCAGGTGCCGTTCTGCCAGTCGATCCTGTCGATGCCGACCGAGCCGAGCGCCCAGTTGATCATTCCGTAGTCGCGCCCGAAGAGCAGCACGAACACCAGCGTCGCGGCGGCCACCGAGGTGGCGTACGGGGTGAGGATCGCGACCCGGAAGAACATCGAGCCGCGCAGCTTGTAATTGAGCAGGTGCGCCAGCCCGAGGGCCATCAGCAGCTGCGGCACGGTGGAGATCAGCCCGATGGTGAACGTGTTCTGGAGCGCGTTCCAGAAGAACTCGTCCTCCCACAGCCGGGAGAAGTTCCGCATCCCGACCCACTCCATGTGGGTGGGGTCGGTCAGCTCCACGCGGTGCAGCGCGGACCAGCCCGTGTACAGCAGCGGGAAGAGCCCGAAGGCGGCGAAGAAGACGAAGAACGGGGCGATGAAGGCGTACGGGCTCCACTTCACGTCCCAGTGGTGGCGGCGGGAGCGCCAGGTGCGCCGCCGCTGCTCCCGGGGATCGAGGGGCGCCACCGGGGCGGCGCGGCGCGGGGCCGCGCCCCCCTGCCCTGCGGGGGGCGCGGCAGTACCGGAGGAGGTGGACATCCCGGTCACTGGTCCAGCGCGTTGTCGATCGTCTTGGTCGCGGCCTTCCAGCCCGCCTCAGGGGACTTGCCCTGCTGGTCGACCTGGAGGATGCCGATGTCCACGAGGTTCTGGTTGATGATCTGGTCCTTCGCGCCCAGGGTCTGGACCGGGATGCCCTTGGCGGCCTCGGTGAAGATGGAGCCGATGGGCGCGTTCGCGAAGTAGGGGTGCTTGGCGTCCTTCACATCGGGCAGCGAGTACGACGCCTGGGCGCTCGGCCAGCTGCCGCGCTCCTTGAACAGCTTGGCCTGCTGTTCGGGTGCGGTCAGCCAGGCGACGAGCTTGGCCGCCTCTTCCTTGTTCTTGCCCGCCTGCGGCACGCCGAGGAAGGTGCCGCCCCAGTTGCCGGGCTTGGGCGCGGCGGCGACGTCCCACTGGTCCTTCGACTTGGCCCCGGCCTTCTCCTGGATGTAGCCGAGCATCCACGGCGGGCAGGACACGGTGGCGAACTGCCCGTTGGCGAAGCCCTGGTCCCAGGTCTTCTGGAACTGCTGGAGCTTGGCGGTCACCTTCCCGGTGGCCGCCTCGGTCGCGATCTTCCAGGCGTCCTTCACGGCCGGGCTGTCCTTGTAGATGATCTTGCCGCTCTTGTCGTAGTAGCGCTCCGCGTTGCCCGCGACCACTGCGTTGAAGACGCCGCCCGCCGAGTCGACGAAGGCCGTGCCCTTGGGGGCCTTCTTCATGTACTCCTTGCCCGCGTCCAGGTACTTGTTCCAGTCCCCGGCCCAGAGCTGGGCGACCTTCTCACGGTCGGTGGGCAGCCCGGCCTTCTGGAACAGGTCCTTGCGGTAGCAGATGGCCATCGGGCCGATGTCGGTGGCGAGACCGACCGCCTTGCCGTCCTTCGTGATGCCCTGCTGCCATTTCCAGTCAAGCCAGTTGTCTTTCTTGACGCCTTCTGTCTTCGAAAGATCAACGAACTTGTCCGCCTGGGTCTGGACGACCTCGGCGATGTTGGCGACTTCGATGCCCTGGACGTCGGCGAGACCGCTGCCCGTGCTCAGGTGGTTGAGCAGCTGCGGGTAGTAGTTCTCGTTGCGCTCGATGACCGTCTGCTCGATCTTGATGTCCGGGTGGAGCTTCATGTACTCGTCGTAGAGCCCGGCCTCCTTGAAGCCCATGGTGCCGAAGAGGCCCATGATGATCTTCGTCTTGCCGCTGCCGCCCCCGCCGCCGTTGCCGGACTTGTTGCTGTCGCTGTCGCCGTCGTCGGCGCAGCCGCTGAGCAGTCCGGCCCCTAACGCGGCGATGGCCGCGAGGGCCACCGCTCTGCTGCGGTACGTACCAGTGGTCCTGCGCATTCCGTCCTCCTAGCGCCCTGACGTACCGCTCCCGGCCAAAAAGGGGGAATCCGTGGGACTTTGAGATGCATCGGCACGGGCGGGCAGTGTGCGGGTTGTGTATGACTCAGGTACTGTGGGAGCGCTCCCAGGTTGATGTGTTGAAGGGTTGCGGGTCCCCGCTGGGGTGTCAAGGGACAGAGCGGAACAACTTCCGGAAACCACACTGCTGTTGAATGTCCACCGCAGCCGCCCGGATGGGGTGGATCTGCTGGGTACGGAGGCTGGAGGCGCGAGATGGCAGGAACCCGGCGGCATGGTGCGGGGCGCGGCAGGCCGACCCTCGAGGAGGTCGCGGCCCGCGCCGGCGTCGGCCGCGGCACCGTTTCCCGGGTGATCAACGGCTCGCCGAGGGTCAGCGACCGCACCCGTACGGCCGTCGAGCAGGCCGTCGCCGAACTCGGCTACGTGCCCAACCGGGTGGCCCGCGCGCTGGCCGCCAACCGGGCCGACGCGGTCGCGCTCGTCATACCCGAGCCCGAGACCCGGCTCTTCGCCGAGCCGTACTTCTCGGACATCATCCGCGGCGTGGGCGCCGAGCTGGCCGACACCGATCTCCAGCTGCTGCTGACCCTCATCCGCACTCCCAAGGAGCGGCAGCGCTTCGCCGAGTACCTCTCCGCGCACCGGGTCGACGGCGTGCTGCTGGTGTCCGTCCACGCGGACGACCCGCTTCCGGACCTGCTGGAGCGACTGGAGATGCCCGCGGTGCTCAGCGGACGCCGCTCGGCGCACGAGTCGGTGCCGTACGTCGACTCGGACAACACCGGCGGCGCGCAGTCCGCCGTGGAGCACCTCATCGGGCGCGGCCGCACCACCGTCGCCACCATCACCGGACCGCTGGACATGTACGTCGCCCAGTGCCGCCTGGACGGCTACCGCGCCGCGGTCCGGGCGGCGGGCCGGGAGCCGGAACCGGAGCTGGTGGCGTCCGCCGACTTCACCGAGGAGGGCGGCCGCCGCGCGATGCGGCAGCTGCTGGAGCAACGCCCCCGCCTCGACGCGGTCTTCGCGGCCTCGGACGTGATGGCGGCGGGCGCCCGCCAGGTGCTGCGCGAGTCCGGACGGCGGGTCCCGGAGGACGTCGCCATGGTCGGCTTCGAGGACTCCGCCGTCGCACGCCACATGGACCCGCCGCTCACCAGTGTCCGGCAGGCGACCGAGGAGATGGGTCGGGCGATGGTGCGGGTGCTGCTGGAGGAGATCGAAGGCCCCTCGGAACGCCCCGCCAAGCGCCCCCAGGTGGTGCTCCCGACCCAGCTGGTGCGGCGCGAGTCGTCGTGAACATCGAAAAGGCCGGTGGACCGCTGGGTGCGGTCCACCGGCCCCGCCGGGGGACGGCCTGTTACAGCGCCGGGTAGGCGTTCTTCAGCAGCTGCTGGAACTGGGCCGAGAACCAGTGGCCCGACAGCGGCGCGTTCGCGAGCGCGCCGGACATGTTGTAGCCGTTGCGCGCGTTGCCCGTGTACGTCGGGTCGCACATCCGGTCGAAGCCCTTGCCCTCGTCGTTCGGGATCTGGGAGCTGGCGCCGTCGGACTCGCCCGGGGGCTTCATCCACACGTACGCGTCGATCCCGGCCGCGGGAGCTGCCTTGGGCCGCTCACCGAGCCCGGCTCCGGACTGGTTGCACCAGTTGCCGATGTGGATGCGGCGGTCGTAGCGGCCGCCGTTGACGTACGTGTCGACGCTGGTCGTGGCGCCCGGGCCGGACGGGCGGGCGGCGCCGCCCCAGCCGTTGCGGGAGGTGTCGATGAGCGCGCCGATGTTCGACGGGAAGCCGACGTTCACCAGCTCCTGGCGGAAGCCCTGGGCGAAGGACAGCTCGTCGACGTAGCGGTTCCAGTCCACCCACTTGGACTGGCGGACCGTCGTCCCGTTGACGTTGTCGTTGATGGTGAAGTTGTTTTCCTTCAGGGCGCTGTAGTTGGCGGTGTTGACGATGATGCCGCTCACCTTGTCGACCGTGCTGCCCTCGGCGGTCGCGGCCTGCTTGATGATCTGGGCGGTGGGGTTGAAGTTGCTGTCCCAGCCGATCCAGCCGTGGTGGCCGGCGTCCACGTAGTTGTAGACGTTGCCGATGGCGCCCAGCTTGTTGAGCGCGTAGCCGACGCCCTTCACATAGTTGCCGTTGGCCTTCATGGTGTCGCACTGCGGCGTGGCCGTCGCGCTGCCACCGGTGTTGGTGACCAGGTTGGGCAGGGAGTCGATCTCGACCGTGGTGACGATCCGCAGGTTGGAGTTGGCGTACTTCGACTCACCCAGGATCGACGCGATCGGGTCGATGAACTGCGTCTTGTACTTGTCGATCTCGGTCGGGCCGAGCTCGCCGTTGGATGCGAGCGCGGAGCAGTCGCGGCCGGGCAGGTCGTAGATGACGAGCTGGACCACGGTCGGCGAGCCGCCCGACTGCGACAGGGCACGGTCCAGGTGGGCGCGCAGCCCCATCTTGCCGCCCGCTCCGTTGATCGCGGCGATCCGGTCCAGCCAGATGCCGGTGGGCTGATTGGAGACCTTGGAGCCGCCGGGTTCGGCGGCGGCCTTGGCGGACCACTCGGGGTTCACGTACGCCTTGGCGCCCGCGTACGGGTTGTCGACCTTCGCGGCGGCCTTGGCGGCCCCGTCGGCCTGCGCCGAGGCGGTGCCCGCGAGCGAGCCGACGGTCAGGGCGGTGGCGGCCAGCAGCGCGCCGCCCGCCAGCGCGGCCGCGCGGGTGCGGGTGCCTGGCTTGCGGGAGGGTGGGGGAGGTGAGGTGATGCGGCTCATGACAGTCCTTTCAGGTGATCGCGGAGTCCGATGCCGAAGGCGGTCGGTGTGCCGTTGAAATCGCTGATGAGGGAGGGGCCGGAGGAGCAGTCCCAGGTGTTCCAGGTCCAGCCGAGGTACGAGGCGCGCTTGGCGTCCAGCCAGGCCATGACGCGGTCGATGTAGCCGTGCGAGCAGGTGTTCTCGCCGATCTCGCCCGCCACGAACGGCACTTGGGCGATCACCGGGGCCAGCTGTTCGTTGAAGCAGCTCTCGCTGGAGCAGGTGTTGAAGTTGTACGTGTGCCAGGCGGCGGCGAGGTTGCCCGCCGGATCGCTCGGCTTGTACGTCAGCCACTGGCGCATGTCGTTGGAGTAGGCGAGACCGCCGAGCAGGATCACGTTCTGGGCGCCGGTGGCCCGTATCGCGGTCACCAGGCTCTGCATCCCGGCCACCGGGTAGTCGATGCCGGGGCAGCTGCCGCCGTCCCGCCAGCACTTCCACGCCGCCGCCAGGTCAGTGGTGGCGCGGTCCGGGAACGGCTCGTTGAACAGGTCGAAGACCACGGCCTGGTCGCCCTTGAAGGTCTGCGCGACCGACGACCAGAACGCCGGGGTGTACTGGGCGTTCGGCATCGGCTTCTGGCAGGTGGCGTACTCGGTGTCCGGGCAGTGGTTGTCGCCGCCGGTGTACTTTCCGTGGCTCCAGTGGAGTTCGAGGATCGGGGTGAGGCCGTTGGCCTCCAGCCGGGCCACGAACTCCTTGACCGCGTTGATGTAGGTGGCGCCGCGGTAGGCGGAGTTGATGTGCGAAAGACCGAGCCAGCACTCCTCGTTCAGGGGGACGCGGACCGCGTTCGCCTTCCATCCGGCGATGGCCTTGACGGACGCGTCGTCCACCGGTCCGTCGAAGATGCCGCGCCCCTGGACGCACATGAACTCGCCCCCCGAGCGGTTGACGCCCAGCAGCCGCCGGGTGGCCCCGTCCTCGTCCACGAACGCGTTGCCCGAGACGCGCAGCTTCGGCGGGGTGCCGCCCTGGCCCGGCGGGGGATCGGTGGGGTCGGTCGGGTCCGTCGGGTCCGTCGGGCCGGAGCCGCCGCCGCACGCCACGCCGTTGAGCTTGAACGATGAGGGCGCCGAGTTGGACCCGGACCAGGAGGCGGTGAACCCGGCGCTGACGCTGCTGCCCGTCGCGATCTTGCCGTTCCAGGAGGCGTTGACCGCGGTCACCGTCGTCCCGGACTGCGACCAGGTGGCGTTCCACCCCTGGGTCACCTTCTGTCCGGCGGAGAAGTCGAAGGTGAGGCTCCAGCGGTCGAGCGCGGCTCCGTTGTTGGTGATCGTGACGTTGCCCTGGAAGCCGTTGTCCCACTGGCCGGCGGCGGTGTACGCCACGGTGCAGGCCGCGGCCGCCCGGGGCGCGGCGGAGGTGCCGGCCGCGGCGGCGGTGCCCGCGGTG
>NZ_RIBZ01000821.1:0-14456 GCF_003721215.1 Streptomyces botrytidirepellens | reverse complement strand
GGCACAACTGGACCACCGGAGCCACAGCCAAGCGATCCCTGATCGCCTACGACCACTGAGAACATCGGACTCATTCATCTAGCGGGCTTTACGCGAAGTCGGCGCCGAGAGTGACGTCCCGCCAGCCCTCGAACCCGGCCCGCAGGGTGTCCAGCCTGGCGGTGGCGATGTCGTACGCCGACTTGCCCAGCAGCAGCCGCAGTGGCGGCTCCTCCGCCCGGACCGCGCCGATGATCGCTTCGGCGGCGCGGTCCGGATCGCCGGGCTGTTGGCCGTACGTGGCCAGGGTGCTCGCGCGCCGGGCGCCCGCGGTCTCGGCGTAGTCGTCGAGAACGGTCGCCGACTGGCGCATCGACGGCCCGGACCAGTTGGTGCGGAAGCCCCCGGGCTCGACGATCGTCACCTTGATGCCCAGCGGGCCGACCTCGGCCGCCAGGGACTCGGAGAGGCCCTCCACGGCGAACTTGGTGGCGTGGTAGTAGCCGGTGGCGCCGAAGGCGACCAGCCCGCCGACCGAGGAGATGTTCACGATGTGGCCGGAGCGGCGGGCGCGCATCCCGGGCAGGACGGCCCGGGTGACCTCGGCCAGTCCGAAGAAGTTGGTGTCGAACAGGGCGCGGACCTCGTCCTCCTCACCCTCCTCGACGGCGGCGAGATAGCCGTATCCGGCGTTGTTGACCAGCACGTCGATGCGCCCGAAGGCGGCCTCCGCCTCCTTGACGGCCTCCGCGACCCGGCCGCTGTCGGTGACGTCGAGCGCGAGGGCCAGGGCACGGTCCCCGTGCCGGGCGACGAGATCGGCCACCGTCGACGTATCGCGGGCGGTGACCACGGCACGCCCGCCACCGTCGAGGACGGCGGTGGCGAGGGCACGGCCGAGGCCGGTGGAGCAGCCGGTGATGAACCATACGGAGTCGTTGGTGCTCATGCGAAAAAGTCCTTCTGTTCTTGCTGCTCTTGCTGCTCTTACTGTTCTTGCTGTTCTTGCTGTTCTTGCTGCGGTGCCTGTGGGCTTCCGTCTCCGGCGGAGAGACTCCCGAGGAGCGACAGCGCGTGTTCGGAGGGGCTTCCCGGCTCGGCCTGGTAGACGACCAGCTGCTGCCCGGGGGCGCCGTTCACCGTCAGCGACTCGTAGTCCAGCGTCAGCTCGCCGACCACGGGATGCCGGAAACGCTTGGTCTCGTGCGCCTTCTGGCGGATGTCATGGCGGGCCCACAGCCGCCGGAACTCCTCGCTGCGCAACGACAGTTCGCCGACCGCCTCGATCAGCTGGGGGTCGTCGTAGTCGGTGCCGACGGCCGCCCGCAGTCCCGCGACGGTGCTGACGGCCACCCGGTCCCAGTCCGGGTAGAACACCTTCGCGTCCGGATCGAGGAACACCAGCCGCAGCAGATCCCCGCTGTGGGCGTGGCCCTCGAACAGGGCCCGGCCCAGGGCGTTGTGGGCGAGCACGGTCAGACAGCGCCCCAGCACCACGGCCGGGGTCCGGTGCCAGTCCTCCATCATCCGCAACAGCACCGGGCTGACCCGCTCCCCGCGTACGCCCTTCCGGCGTCGCGCCGCGGGCACGGGACGCGCCAGCTGATGCAGATGGGCCACCGCGTCCTCCTCCAGCCCCAGCACCCGGGCCAGGGCGTCGACCACCTGCGCCGAAGGATGCCGCTCCCGGCCCTGCTCCAGCCGTACGTAGTAGTCGGTGCTCACCCCGGCGAGCATCGCCACCTCTTCCCGCCGCAGCCCGGCCACCCGGCGCCGCGCACCGGCGGGAATCCCCAGGTCCTCGGGTCGCAGCAGCTCACGGCGGGCCCGCAGGAACTGCCCGAGCAGGTTCTCGCTGTCCACGCTGTCCTTGCTGTCCATGTCTTCGACGCTACGCCGCCGCGCGGCCGGCGGGGGCGCCGGAAGGTGGCCGTGATCCTCCTAGGATGACGCCGCCGAGGTGGATCGCGGCCTGGAACCGCCCCCGACCCCCGGCAACGCTGGCCCCATGACCACGCAAAACCTCCCCTTGTCCGACCGAACCGCGGTGATCACGGGCGCCACCAGCGGAATCGGCGCCGCCACCGCCCGCCGCCTGGCGGCCGACGGGGCACACGTCGCCCTCCTGGGCCGCCGCGAAGACCGCCTCAAGGCCCTGGCCGACGAGCTGGGCCCCACGGCCCCCGGTACGGTCCTCCCCCTGGCCGTGGACCTGACCGCCCCCGAGGCCCTCGCCACCGCCGCCCGCACGATCCGTTCCACCCTCGGCCGCATCGACCTCGTCGTGGCCAACGCCGGCGTGATGCTCGGCGCCCCCTTCGAGACCGCGGCCACGGACGAATGGGACCGCATGCTCGACACCAACCTGCGCGCCCTGCTCCACACCGCCCGCGCCTTCACCGACGACCTCATCGCCACCGCCGCCGAGGGCCGCCCGGCGGACCTCGTCCACGTGGGCTCCGTAGCCGGACACGTCCTCTACCCCAACTGGTCCGTCTACGCCGCCACCAAGGCCGCCGTGGCCCACCTGACCCGCAACCTGCGCGCCGAACTCGGCCCGCGGAACGTGCGTGTGAAGAACGTGGAGCCCGGCGTCACGCTCACCGAACTGGGCGAGGACATGCACGACAGGGACATGCGCCAAACCCTCACCCGCATGCGCGCCACCCTCCACCCCCTGAGCCCCGAGGACATAGCGGAAGCGATCGCCTTCGCGGTGGCGGCCCCGCCGCACGTGAACATCGCCGAACTGGTGGTGGTCCCGGTCCAGCAGGGCTGACCGACGCCCCGCCATCACGGGACATACCCTTCCCCAGTGAGCGACCTCTACGAACTACAGCTGTCCCTGGACCTCCCCGGCTCCCTGCCCGCCTCCGACCTCGCCCTGATCCGCCGACACCTGGGCGAGGGCGGAGAGCAGACGCCGGAGACGTCCAACCCCCTGGCGGAGTACCCTCTTCTCTCCGCCAGGGGCCCGGCCCACCGCATCGGGGGAGCCCTGGTCGGCGAACTGCTACCCGGCCCGCGCGGCTGGGCGCTGACCGTACGCCAGGAGGTGCACCCGGACGAGTTCGACGCCCTCCGAACCCTCCTCACCTGGCTGGCCACCAGGACGACGACCGTCGGCACCATCGGCTACGTCCGCTTCCTGGAATCCGACGTCCCCGACGCCCTGATCGCTGCCCCGGACGGCATTCACCGCCTGCCCCTACGCCCCGGCTCACCCGCCCGGCACCTGCTCCCGGACGGCGAGGAGTAGCGCGCCACTGCCGGGATTGCGCCCACCCCCGCGAGCGCTCACCACAGCTCGACCCGACGAGCCCCCACGACCGCACCGATACGCCCCACCACCTCCTCAGCAGCCATAACCCCCACCTGCCGCCCACCCCGCAACCGCAGCGCCACGTGCCCCTCGACGGCTTCCTTCGCGCCGATCACCACCTGATACGGCACGAGCCGGGCGCCCCGGACCCGAGCCCCCAGCGACCCGCGTTCCGGCCCCTCCACCCGCGCCCGCAGGCCCCTCTCCACACACCGCTCCACAAACGCCTCGGCATGCTCCACCTCGCCCTCGGACACCGGCAGAACCACCACCTGCACGGGCGCGAGCCACCCCGGAAACGCACCCCCATGCACCTCCACGAGCTGGGCGACAGCCCGCTCGACACTGCCGATGATGCTGCGGTGGACCATCACCGGCCGGTGCTTCGCACCGTCGGCGCCGACGTACTGCAAACCGAACCGCTCCGGCTGATGGAAATCCACCTGCACAGTGGACAAGGTGAACTCCCGCCCCGCCCCATCGGCAACCTGCACATCGATCTTGGGCCCATAAAACGCGGCCTCCCCCTCCCCCACCTCGTACGGCACCCCAGCCCGCCGAAGAACCTCCCCCAACACCCCAACCGACCGCCCCCACACCTCGGAACCCGCCACGAACTTCCCACCGTCCCCCGGCAACGAAAGCCGATACCGCACCGCCCGGATCCCCATCGCCTCATACGCCCGCCGAATCATCCCCAGGGCCCCCTCCACCTCCCCCGCGACCTGCTCAAGAGCACAGAAGATGTGCGCGTCATTGAGCTGCATCGCCCGCACCCGAGTCAACCCACCGAGCACCCCCGACAACTCGGCCCGGTACATCCCACCCAACTCCGCCATCCTCAGCGGCAGCTCGCGATAGCTACGCGCGCGAGACCGGTAGATCACCGCATGGTGCGGACACAGACTCGGCCGCAGCACGACCTCCTCACCGCCCACATCCATCGGCGGAAACATGTCGTCGCGGTAGTGCGCCCAGTGCCCCGACACCTCGTACAGCTCCCGCTTCCCGAGCACCGGCGAATACACATGCCGATACCCCGCCCGCCGCTCCTCCCCCCGGATGTACTCCTCCAACGCCTCCCGAACAGCCGCCCCATCCGGCAACCAATAAGGCAGCCCCGCCCCAATCAACGGATCGGTGTCGAACAACCCCAACTCGCGGCCCAGCTTGCGGTGGTCGTACACGACATTCCCCTCTCGTCTGCCGAGACGAGCGCCACCACAAGCCGAAGCCCCGGGGCACTCGCCCCGGGGCTTCGGATCAAGACATCGATCAGCGCGCCGGGACTCTGTCCGGCGTCGTCGTCATACCAGCGCGCTTCATGCCGAGACCGTACCAACCGACCACCCACCCACGCCCGCCCTTTTTCATCCCGCCGTGTGGCCTCGGCCCTCCAGCGCCGGAGATCCCATCGCGGTAAGGCGCGTGGCGCTGCGGTAGGTGGAGATGCCCAGGGCCAGCAGCCAGTAGCTGAAGATCGCACCCATCAGGGCGGTGGTGCCCCAGCCGTTGGCCGCGTAGAAGTTCGCGGGGGTGTTGCCGAAGAACAGGGACGGCACGAAAGCCAGGTTGACCCCGGCCAGGACGTATGCCGACCGACCGGTCCACCGCGGGAGAAGGTTCGTGTGGGCGATGATGTAGCCCACCGAGGTCAGGAAGAAGGCCAGCATGAGGCGGGAGATCGACCCGTAGAGGATGTACGTGCCGCTGACGGTGATGGTCGGATCGATCGGGTGGTCGACGGCGATGACCGCGCCGGCTTCCAGGCCGCTGGAGACCAGGGTGACCGTCACGTAGACCAGTCCCGTGGCAAAGGCCATCGAGCCCACCCACTCATATGCGGGGCTCACACGTCTGACCAGTTCACGAAAGGCCGTCACGAACACGAGCAGGAACGCGAGCGCGACAATCCCGATCAGCAGCCTGGCCAGGACGTTCGAGTCCGGCGGCGGACCCGAGTAGATGAAGTACAGGGGCACTTCGATGATGAGGGCGCCAGCCGTGGAGATGCCTGCTATGCCGGTGATGCGTCTGGCGATGGTCTCGTTCATGAGCGGCCCCCGGCTGTCCCTGTGGTGGATTCCTCGTCAGTTCATCTACTGACGAAGTGAATCCTGCCGATCCAGACGCTCGTCGTCGGTGGGCCTGAACACCGGATATGGGGTGGCTCTACCGACACCCTCCTCGACGGGATGACCCCTACCACCCTGGCCGCCGCCGGGGTCCGGCATCAGCCCGGGCTGGAGCGGCCGTGGCGCCAGTAGCCCTGGAAGGCGATGTCCGGCTTCGGGACGCCCCGGTCGCGTACCAGGTGGCGGCGTAGGCCGGTGGCCAGGGTGGCTTCTCCGGCTACCCAGGTGTAGAACCGGCCCGGTGGCGGCAGGGGGAGGTCCTTGGCGGCTTGCAGGGCGAGGCTGCCGGGCAGCAGGGACGCGTCGTTGCGGGGCAGCCAGTGGACGCGGGCGCCTTCGGGGGCGGTGATGTCCGGGCGGATGTCCGCGGTGGTGGGGACCTCCAGGATGACGTCCGCGGACAGCGACGCGGGGGCGTGTTCGAGGATGGCCAGGATCGCGGGGACGGCGCTCTCGTCTCCGACGAGGAGTTGCCGTTCGGCGTGCCGCGGTGGCAGGTAGGACACGCCCATGTCGAAGATGCCCGCCGGGTCTCCGGGGCGGGCGTGGCGGGCCCAGGTGGAGGCCGGGGTGTCGCCGTGGAGGGCGAACTCGATGTCGACCTCGCCGAGTTCGGGGCGGGCTTGCCGGATGGTGTAGTTGCGGACCCACGGTCTGCGGGATTTCGGCAGGAGGAGCAGTTCCGCCATCCACGCCTCGTTGGAGAGGGTCGGCATCCTCAGCCGGTCCTGCCCCTCGCGCGGGAAGAACAGCCGTACGGTCTGGTCGAAGCCCACGGGCTTCAGGTGTTCCAGCTCCGTTCCGGCGAGTGTGATGGTGGAGAAGGTGGGGGTCAGCTTGGTGTTCCTGCACACCTCCAGCGTGATCATCCGCCGCGTTTCGGGGGTGCGCACCTTTGGGAGCATGACTTGGTTCGGTTCCCTTCGCGGTAGCTTGCGCTCAGAGGTCCACGACGAGTTGGGGGGACCGGGCTCGGGACACGCAGGCGTACATGCGGCCCGCGGGGGCGCCGATGTCGTCGCGGTGTTCGGGTTCGCCGCCCAGAAGGGTGAGCTCGCAGCTGCCGCACACACCTTCGCGGCATCCGGACGGCACCGGGTATCCGGCGTGGGTCAGGGCGTCCAGCAGTGATTCGTCGGGCGGCACCTGGACCGTCCGCCCGGACCGGGCGCACACCGCCTCGAACGGTGTATTGGGGGCGGACGTCCTGGTCACCGGCTGGAACCGCTCCACGTGGAGCCGTTCGGCCGGGAACGCGGCCTCCGCCGCGGCGAGCATCGGCGCGGGGCCGCAGCAGTAGACCAGGGCATCGGGGTGCAGGGCGGACCGCTGGGCGGCGAGGTCCGGTCTGCCGTGGTGGCGTGTGGCGACGATCCGCACCACATCACCGTGGAGAGAAAGCAGTTCATCGGCGAACGGCATGGTGGCGGGCGACTGGCCCACGTACACGAGTGACGCCGGGACGCCCGCTGCGGCCGCCGCCCGCAGCATCGGCAGGATGGGGGTGATGCCGATGCCACCGGCGAGGAAGAGGTATTCCGGCGCGGGTACGAGCGGGAAGTGGTTCCGTGGCAGCGACACGTCGAGGGTGCGGCCCCGGCGCAGGAAGCGGTGGACGTACTCCGAACCGCCCCGGCTGAGGGGATCGTGCCGTACGGCGATCCGGTAGGCGTCGCGGTCCGCCGGGTCCCCGCACAGCGAGTACTGCCGGGTCAGCCAGTTCGGCAGGGCCAGGTCGATGTGGGCTCCCGGCTCCCAGGGCGCCAGCGGGCCGGTGGTGCCGCGCAGGACGAGGGAGACGACGTCCTCGGCGATCTGCTCGATGTGGTCGAGGGTGGTGTGCTGCATCTGCTGCATCGGTATTCACCTTGTGGCGTGGTCAGTAGAGCTTCCGGTAGCTGTCCTGGAGGGTGCGTTCGAGGAGCTCCGGGTCGATGTCCAGTCCGAACTGGGCGGCGGCGATCTCGCCGATCGGCGGAATCTCCTCGGCGAGGGCCTGGCTCGCGGGGTCCCACAGCCGGGACCGGACGAGCGCGCGGCCGCAGTGGAAGTACGCCTGCTCGACCTCGACCACGATGGCCAGCTCCGGTGTTCTGGCCTCGGTCCGCATCCGGGCGAGGACATCGGGCTCGTCGGTGGGATAGCCGCGGCCGTTGACGCGCAGCATCTCCCGCAGTCCGGGGATGAGGAAGAGCAGTCCGACACCGTCGTTCTCGGCGAGATTGCGGAACGAATCGGCGATTTTGTTGCCGGGGCGGTCGGGAATCGCGAGGGTGTGGTCGTCCAGGACCTTCACGAACCCCGGGTAGTCGCCGCGGGGCGAGCAGTCGGCGCGCCCCGACGCGTCCGCCGTGGCGAGGGTCAGGAAGGGCGAATGGGCGATGAAGAGGCGGAAGTAGTCGTCGATACGGTCACGGATCTTGGCCTCGATCACGGCTTCGGGTTCCCCGAGCCGGGCGCGGACCTCGGCCGGTGACATCCGCCGGGGGCGGGCAGGGGCATGCGTCACGAAGGCTCCTTCGGAGAATCAGGCGGAGGCGGCGGGCGCCGGGACGCGCGTCGCTCAGCTGTTTCCACCCACCTGTAAACGGCCGTCTCTCACCGCTTCGCCGCAGGTCATGGCACTATTGTGAGCAATTGTTCAGGTGCCGCGCTACTCGCTTTCGGGGCGCCGTCCAGGAGGTGTCATGACGTCGAGCCATCGTGGACTTCAGCCACGTAAACAGCCGCGCCAGGTCCGGGCCGAGCTCACCCGGCAGCGCATCCTCACCGCCGCTGCTCACGTTTTCGCCGAGTACGGCTACGCCGCCGGGACCACCAACCGCATCGCCGAGCACGCCCGGATCTCGATCGGCTCGCTGTATCAGTACTACCCGAACAAGGACGCCATCCTGGTCGAGCTGGTGGGCCGTCACCTCGATGACGGGATAGCCGCCACCAGGCACCACTGGGACGAAGAGCCGCCCGACTCCCTCGAGGGCATCCTCCGCGCCCATGTGCGAGCGGTGATCGAGAACCATCGCCACGATCCGCATCTGCTCCGCGTGATGTTCGAGCAGGCACCGCGGTCGCCCGAACTGCTGGCGAAGGTGCTCCGGTTCCAGCGGGAACTGATCGACTACGCACAGGAGTTGATCGAAACGCACCCGGAGGTCCGGGTCGAGGACACGTACGTCGCCGCCCGGCTCCTCGTCTCCACGGTGGAGCTGGTCATCCACCAGCTCATCGCCGAGCCCGACCCCCTCGACGCCACCCGGCTCGAGAACGAACTCGTCGCGATGCTCACCCGCTACCTCACCCTCGGGTAGGTCGGGCAGGCCCGGGCGCCGGACGCAGGCCACGCAGCAGCACGGTGAGTCCGCCGATGAACTCCTGCTCCGCGCTGACGTTCCGCGCGTGCCGCGCGGTTTCGCTCATGTACGGGAACTCGTCCGGCGGCAGGGCGGAGACGGCGACCGTGCCCTCGCCGGCCAGGGGCCCGAGGTGTTCCAGCTGGATCGCCCCGATGACGTAGGCGAGCAGGCCACGCAGCGCGACGACCCGTTGCTCGCCCGCGAAGCCCGCCTCGGTGAGGATGGCGAGCACCGTCTCCGACCAGCGCAGCACGCCGGGAGAGCGGTGCCGGTGGGTGAGCGTCAGCGGGACGACCGACGGATGGGCGCCCACGGTGTCGCGCAGGCGCCGCACCATGACCTCGACGCGCGCACGCCATGACGCGCCCGGGGGCGGCGGCTCGGTGTCGACGGCGCCGAGGACGAGCTCCACGACGAGCCGCTCCAGTTCCTCGCGGTCGCGTACGTACCGGTAGAGAGCCATCGTGCTCAGGCCGAGCTCCTTGGCGACCGTACGCATCGACAACGCGGCGAGTCCGTCTCGGTCGATGACGGTCAGCGCGGCGGCGGAGATCTGGCCGGGGGTGAGGGAGCGGGGTCGTGGCATGAGGGTTGACAGCGTACGGCATACGCTTACGCTCGTAGGTGTACGGCCTACGCCTACGAAGGGGGAACCACATGTCCCAGTCCCGCACGGCATCTCGCACGGCCCGGAAACGCAGGATCCTGCGCCCCGGCGACCAGGTCACCACCCGCGAGCTGAGCCCCGTCACCGGACCCGCGCTCACCGTCCCCGCGCCCGACGGGCGCCTCACCCACCTCCAGTTCCGCCGCTTCGCGGGCTGCCCCGTCTGCAATCTGCACCTGCGTTCGGTGACCGTCCGGCATCCGGAGATCGAGGCGGCGGGCGTTCGCGAGGTCGCCGTCTTCCACTCCCCCGCCGTGGAACTGCGGCAGTACGCGGACGCGCTCCCGTTCGCGCTGATCGCCGATCCCGACAAGCACCTGTACGCGGAGTTCGGCGTCGAGTCGGCGCCCCGCGCACTGCTGGACCCCCGGGCGTGGCTCCCCGTACTGCGGTCGATCCTGCGCAGCACGGCGATGCTGGTGCGCGGGCGCGAAGGTCTTCCGTCCCGGCGTCAGCCGCACGGCCGCCTCGGCCTCCCCGCGGACCTCCTCATCGCCCCCGACGGGACCGTCCTGGCCGCGAAGTACGGCGAGCACGCGTACGACCAGTGGACGGTGGACGAGCTGCTGGACCTGGCCTCCCGCGCGCCACGGTCGTAGCCACAGTCGCCTCCCGGGCCCCGGAGCGGCGGAGACCGACGGATCCCACTTTTGGCTTTCCTCACCATTGGTGCCTGCCATAGTGACCCCATGACCGACGCGTACGAGCGGATGATGCAGGCCAACCAGGCGAACTGGGACGCCCGGACCCCCGTCCACCTCGCCAGCCGGTTCTACGGGGTCGACGAGGAGCCCGATCCCTCGCGGTGGTTCGCCCCGTGGGAGTGGGACGACCTCGGCGAGCTGGCCGGGCGCGACGTACTGCACCTCCAGTGCCACCTCGGCACGGAGACGATCGCCTTCGCGCAGCGCGGGGCGCGGGCCGTCGGGCTCGACTTCTCCGCGGCGTCCGTGGAGGCGGCGACCGGCATCGCGGCGCGTGCGGGCGTCGATGTGACGTACGTGCGGGCCAATGTGTACGACGCCGTGGAGGCCCTCGGCGGGCGGCGGTTCGACGTCGTCTACACCGGCAAGGGCGCGTTGTGCTACCTCCCCGACCTGGACCGTTGGGCGGGCACGGTCGCCGAGCTGCTGCGTCCCGGCGGCCACGTGTACCTCGCGGAGTTCCATCCCCTCCTCAACGCACTCGGACCGAAGCCCGCCCCCGGAGAGGGCCCCGAACTCCTGCTCCGCCACGACTACTTGGGCGGCAGCGGCCCCGTGCACCGCGACGCGACGCACACGTACACGGACGGCCCGGCCGTCGAGGGAGCCACCGACAGCTACGAGTGGATGCACGGGCTGGACGAGGTGATCAACGCCCTGGTCGGAGCGGGTCTGAGCATCCGGCGGCTGCGCGAGTCGGCAGAACTGCCCTGGCCCCGCTGGCCCCACATGACGCGCACCGCGTCGGGCTGGTGGCAGCTGCCGGAGCCACGGATCCCGTTGCTGTACGGGCTTCTGGCGTGCCGTTGAGCGAGGGGCCGGGGTGGCGACCGCTGACCCGGAGTGGCGATCGCTGACCGGAAAAGCATTTCAATGGTGCACGAATGACGAAACAGTGGCGGGAGCGAAGAGTCCAGCCATCGGCTGGTCCACAACAACACATAGGGCCTCAAGAGGAGACCGCATGCCACCCGCCGCCGCTCCCCCGCGTCTGTCCGTCGTCCTCGATACCGATCCCGGGGTGGATGACGCCTGGGCGATCTTGTATCTGGCTGCCCAGCCGGACATCGAGATCGTCGCCATCGGGGCCGCGCACGGCAACGTGCCCACGGCCACGGCGGCGGCCAACGCCCTACGCGTGCTCGACGTCGTCGGCCTGGACCACATACCGGTTGCCGTCGGGCATCCGACTCCCCTTCAACAGCCCTTGCACACGTCCGAGTTCGTCCACGGCGAGGACGGCCTCGGTGGCGGCGCCGGTCCCACGTCACCGCGCCGGACCAGCCCGGAATCGGCGGCGGACCAGCTCGTGCGTCTGGCCAGACAGCGCCCGGGCGAACTGACGTTGCTCGCGCTGGCCCCGCTGACCAATATCGCCCTCGCCCTCCGAACGGAACCGAACCTCCCTCGCCTCCTGCGCCGCGTGGTCCTCATGGGCGGCGCCTTCCATGTCCCGGGCAACGTCACCGCCTGGGCCGAGGCGAACTCCGCTCACGATCCGGAGGCGGCGGAAGAGGTGCTGCGCGCGGGGTTCGACCTGACCATGGTGCCGCTGGACATGACCGAACACGCATGGGCCGACGAGTTCTGGCTGAAGCGGATCGCGGATGCGGACACCCCGGCGGCTCGCTTCGCCACGTCCGTACTCGACGCCTACGTCGCCCTCTACAGCAGCGCCCGCGGCAGCGTCGGCTGCGTCCTGCACGATCCACTCGCCGCCGCCATCATGGTCGACGAGTCCTTGGCCACCTACGAGGAGCACCAGGTCATGGTCGAGCTCGCGGGGCACACGCGTGGCGCCACGCTGGTCGACGGACGGAAGTTCACCATCAGCCACGGCGGCATCCCCGACCAACGGCCACCGATCCGGATAGCCGCCACCGTGGATGCCGCCACCGCCATGGACCGTATCCATCGCGCTCTGGCCACACCCTGATCCGGCGAGCCCGTGGCCGCCGGGGCTACGGTGCCACCCGTGCCACGCCTCCCGTCTCGAGGGCCGTCCAGAGGGCGCCGTCGGGGCCCAGGGTGATGCCGTGCGGTTCGGATGACGGTGACGGCAGGGCGTACTCGGCGATCTGAGCCTTCTCCCCGCTCGCTGTGATGCGACCCACGCGGTTGGCTCCCCACTCGGTGAACCAGCACTCCCCCGTGGACACCCCGACGATGGCGTGGGGTTTGGCGGCGCGGTCGGGAAGCGGGAACTCCTCGATACGGCCGTCCATCGTGATCCTGCCGATCTGGCCCGCCACGATCTCGACGAACCACACGGCGGTGCCGTCGCTGGTGATGCCCACGGGTCCGGCGCCCGGCGTGGGCAGTGGGTGGACGGCGGTGTCGCCGTCGGTGGTGATGCGGCCGATGGCGTTCGCCTGGTTGAGGGTGAACCACAGGGCGCCATCGGGGCCTGCGGTGATCGCCGAGGGAAAGCCGCCCTCGACGGGCAGAGGGAACTCGGTGGTCTCGCCATTGCCGGTGATGCGGCCGATCCGGTCGGTGTTCATTTCCGTGAACCACACCGCACCGTCCGGACCGGCGGTGATGCCGTAGGGGCCGCCGTCGGGCGTCGGTACGGAGAAGGGCTCCGCTTCGCCGTTGACGGTGATGCGGCCGATCCGGTGGTCCTGGTACCGGGTGAACCACAGGGCGCCGTCGGGCCCGGGGGCGATGACCGTAGGACGGCACGTCGGCGAGTCCAGGGGGTATTCCTGGAGTTGGCCGTCGAGGGTGAGCCGCGCGATGCGACCGCTGTGCACGAGGGTGAGCCACAGGGCACCGTCGGGACCGGCCGCGATGCCGTAGGGCCCGGCGTCCTGGTCCGCCACCGGGATCTCCCTGATGGCCGGGTCGGGGCGTTCGCTCGCTGTTCCGGTCACCACCGCACCCTGTCGAGGAGAGGGCGGCGCGTGCAACTGCTTTTCCCGGCGTCATCTGGCCCCCTTGATGAACATGACGGCGACGGCACCCAGGAGGGCGAATCCGGCGGCGCTGACGTAGAGGACCGCGTAGTTCGAGCCGCCTCCGATGGCGAGGAACAGGGGCGCGATGGCGGGCGCGACGCTCTGCGGGAGGGCGTTGGCGATGTTGAACAGCCCCATGCCCTTGGCGGCTTCGGTCTCGCTGTCGGGCAGGACGGAGACCACGAGCGCGTAGTCGACGCCCACGTAGACGCCCTGTCCGAGTCCCGCGACGGCGATGCCCGCGATGAAGCCGGTCAGCGTGGAGGAGACCGCGATGACGCCCATGCCGATGCCGAACAGTACGGACGCCACCGCGATGAAGACCTTGCGGCGCTGGAGCCGGTCGGACAGCCAGCCGCTGACGTTGCTGCCGAGGACGACCCCGATGGCGAGGACGAGCATGGCCCAGCTCAGGATCGAGGCGGCCCGGTCCGAGCTGTACCCGAGGTGGTCCATCAGGAAGTACGTCTTGTAGGTGAGCAGCAGGGCCTTGCCGGTCCACACCAGGAAGCGGCTGACGAACGCCCAGGCGAAGTCGCGGTGGCGGAGGGGGTTGATCCACAGGCTGCGCGGAATGTCGAGCCACGTCCGGGGCGGCACCTCGCCCTTCCCCCGGGGGACTTCCTTCAGGTAGAGGGCGAAGACCACGACCAGGACCAGGCCGATGGCCGCGGGGACGATGAACATCCCCAGGCCCTGGGTGCCGGTGGTGGCGATCAGGAAGGTGCCGCTGACGGTGGCGACCTGGTTGGTCATCCCCATCAGCCCGGAAACGGTGCCGCGGCGTTCCTCCGGCACCCGGTCGGGGAGGATGGCGATGAGGGCGGCCATGGCGGCGTTCATCGCGATCTGGGTCAGGCACCAGCCGACGAGGACGACGGGGATGCTGGGCGCCGTACCGATGACGAAGAGGGACGCGCCGCCCACGAGGGTGCCGACGACGACGAACGGTCGCCGTCGTCCCCACCGGGAGGTACAGCGGTCGCTGAAGTGCCCGAAGACCGGGTTGGCGACCATCGCGAAGATCGCTCCGACGCCCGCCACCAGGGCCAGCGACGACGTCTTGCCCTCGGGGTCGAGGGCGGCGATGCGCAGGGACAGCGTGACCGAGGCCGGGGTGAGCAGGGCGATCCAGACGCCGATGATGGCGAGGATGTAGAGGGCGGTGAAGACGCCGCCGACGCGCTGGCCGGTCAGCCGGGCGGATCGTTCCGGACTGCTTTCGGTGTCGGCGGCCGCGACGGGGGCGGCGTTGGGTGCGGGTGCGGACACGAGTGACTCCTTGGGTTCTCGGGCGGGAGCTTCGGTGGGCGGGGCGTGTGGGGGCGGGGCGTGG
>NZ_RIBZ01000814.1:0-14425 GCF_003721215.1 Streptomyces botrytidirepellens | reverse complement strand
CCAGCCCGTACCCGTCCCGTGCGGCCGCCTGCCGGAGCGGGGCCGACCGGCGGGGGCGGCGGCTGCCACCCACGGCGTACGGCGCCGGTGGCGCGGCTCAGCGCACCGCCGGGTCCGGCTCACCGCTCCGGCGCAACGGCCGCATCCCCCGGCTCGCCCAGCCCGGCGAGGGCACCCGGCAGGGTCCCGGTGTGCACCACGCCCAGCCGCTGGGTCGCCCGGGTCAGCGCCACGTACAGGTCGCTCGTCCCGAACTCCGCCGGCTCGGCCACGATCACCGTGTCGAACTCCAGCCCCTTGGCCTGCCGCGGGTCCAGCAGCACCACCGGGCTGGTCAGGTCCGGGGACCGACCGGCGGACGCCTCCGGCAGCGCGGCCGCGAGGGCGTCGTGGTGGCCGCGCTGGGCGATCACCGCGAGGCGGCCCTCCGCCCCCGACTCCCGCGCCACGGCGTCGGCCACCGCGCCCGGCAGGTCGTCGGTGTGCCGCGCCCAGGGGCGTACGCCGGTGGCGCGGACCGAACGCGGCGGCTCGAAGGCGGGGTCCGCGGTCCGGGCCACCTCCGCCGCGACCGCCATGATCTCGGCCGGGGTGCGGTAGTTGACGCCGAGCCGGGTGTGTTCCCAGCGGTCCTCGACGTACGGGGCGAGGATCGAGGCCCAGGAGCCGCAGCCGCCCGGCTCCGCGGTCTGCGCGGGGTCGCCGACGAGCGTCATGGAACGGGTCGGGGACCGGCGCATCAGCAGCCGCCACGCCATCGGGGACAGCTCCTGGGCCTCGTCCACGATGATGTGGCCGAAGGCCCAGGTGCGGTCGGCGGCGGCGCGTTCGGCGGCGCTGCGGTGGTCGGCCTCCTCGTTCCGGTCCGCCAGCCGCTCGGCGTCGATGAGGTTGTGGGCGGCCAGCACCTCCGACTCGTCGTCGTCGCGGTCCTCGAACTCCTGGGTGCGGGAGCCGTAGGAGAGGTCGAGCACGCCCTGCGCGTACTCGATGCGCTCCAGCCGCGCCCCCTCGGCGGCGGCGCGGGCCGCCGAGTCGTCCTCGCCGAGCAGTTCGGCGGCCTCGTCCAGCAGCGGCACGTCCGCCGGGGTCCACTCGCCGCCGGTGCGGCGGATCGCGGCGGCGTCGGCGTCGGAGACGTGGACGGGGTCGGTGAGGAAGTCCGCGACCAGCTGCTCCGGGGTGAGTTGCGGCCACAGCTCGTCGATGGCGGCGTGCACCTCGGGGCTGGCCGCGATCGCCTTGCCGAGCTGGGCGATGTCGTCGGGACCGAGGAGGTTCGGGCCGCCGTACGGGTCCGCGCCGATCCGGTCGGTCAGCTGGGCGGTCAGCCCGTCGATGACGCTGAACGCGAAGTGCGGGCGGGCCAGGTTGTGCGGCAGCCGGGTCTCGCGTGCGCGCCACCGCGCGTCGCTCGCGATGTCCGCATCCAGGACCAGGTCGCCGTCGTCGTGGTCGATCACGATCTCCGGGTCGGGCAGTGCCTGCCGGTCGCGTACGAAGCGGGCCAGGGCGTCCGCCATGGTGGCGCGGCCCTTGGCCTGGGCGGCCTCCGGGGTGTCGGTGCCGGTGGCCGTCACCCCGGGGTACAGCTCGCCGAGCGTGGCGAGCAGCACACCGGTCTCGCCGAGCGCGGGCAGCACCTCGCCGATGTAGCCGAGGAACGCCGGGTTGGGCCCCAGGACCAGCACCGCGCGGCGGGCCAGCAGCTCGCGCTGCGCGTACAGCAGATAGGCGGCGCGGTGCAGCGCGACCACGGTCTTCCCGGTGCCGGGGCCGCCCTCGACGACGAGGACGCCGTGGTGCGGGGCGCGGATGATCCGGTCCTGCTCGGCCTGGATGGTCTGCACGATGTCGTGCATCCGGCCGGTGCGGGCCGAGTCGAGCGCGGCGAGCAGCACGGCGTCCGCGTCGCTGTTCTCGTGCCCGGTCCGTACCGTGTCGGCCAGGTCCAGGATCTCGTCGTGCAGGCCGGTGACCTGCCCGCGCTCGGTGGTGATGTGGCGCCGGCGGCGCAGCCCCATCGGAGTGTGCCCGGTCGCCAGATAGAACGGTCGCGCCACATCGGCCCGCCAGTCGATGACCAGCGGGGTGCGTTCCGCGTCGTCGCGCCGGATGCCGATGCGCCCGATGTGGTGGTCGCGGCCGTCACGGAACTTGAGCCGCCCGAAGCACAGCCCCCGCTCTCCCGCGTCGAACGCGGCGAGCAGCCCGGACCGCTCGGCCACCAGCACATCGCGCTCCAGCCGCGCCTGGAAGTTCCGCCCCTCCATCGACAGGGCGTCACTCACCGCCTCCTCGGCCCCGGCCCGCAGCTCGGCGAGACGCGCATGGAGCAGGTCGATGAATTCCTGTTCCTGGCGCCATTCCGCGTTTGACAATTCAACTCCCGCTGGATATGATGACTTCATCGAGTTTCCATGTGCCTGGATTGCGTACAGGCACACAAATCCCCAATATACGCAGCGGAACTCCCCGGACTCAAGGCAGCCGGGGTTTTTTCTTTTCCCCCTTCCTCGCGTAATGCGCTATGGCGCGCATTCCCGGTTCAGCCGGATCAGGGTGACGCCGTACGCGACGATCCACACCACCCACAGCAGCCACCCGACGAGCCCGAGCAGCCCGAAGGCATCAGTCCGGCCGAAGAACCACGTGGTGAGGGTGGCCGATGCGAAGA
This sequence comes from Streptomyces botrytidirepellens, assembly GCF_003721215.1. NCBI lineage: Bacteria > Bacillati > Actinomycetota > Actinomycetes > Kitasatosporales > Streptomycetaceae > Streptomyces > Streptomyces botrytidirepellens. Next base: position 11,748 of record NZ_RIBZ01000814.1, on the reverse strand, counting down.
GCAGCGCGGCCGACACCAGCCCGAGGCGGCCGTGCCAGCGCCGTATGAGCCCGGCACGCAGTCCGCCGACGGACAGCCCGACGAGGGCGAGCGCCAGGAAGGTCGCGTTGAGGGCGAACAGGGCATCGTGCAGCGCCCAGAGCCCGGCGGTCGCGCCGTTGCCCTCCGTGACTGTGGACGTGGTGGACGTGAGCGCCAGGCGGATCGCGATGACACCCGCGAACGCGGCGTTCTGGAGGACCAGACCGGCCAGGCCGAGCAGCGACCACGCCTCGTCCCGGCGCCGTTCGGACCCCCACAGCACGGACACCACCCCCGCGCCGAACATCGTGGCCAGCACCCAGGCGGCGGGGGTCAGCGCCGATCCGATGCCGACGATGCGGCTCTCGGCGCCGAAGAACGCGACGACCTCGCCCAGCTCCGCACCGGCGGCCGGCAGCCCGGCAGGCACCTGGATCGCATTGCTCAGGGTGATCATCGCGGCGAACCCGAGGGCGGCGAACCCGCAGATCCGGGGGAAGCCCATGGCGGTTGCCTCATTGATTTTACGCAACATATATTCACTATAGGCAGCGACAAGTGAATGGCAACACCGAAGGGGAGACCGTGAGTTCAGAGCCGGGCCGACGCCGTTACGACTCGATCCGCCGTACGGCGCAGGCGCAGCAGACCCGGGCGGAGATCGCCCGCGCCGCGCGCACCTGCTTCGTCGCCCAGGGCTGGTCCGGGACGACCGTGCGCGAGGTGGCCCGCGAGGCGGGCGTGTCGGTGCCGACGGTGTACGCGGCGTACGGGAACAAGACGGGTCTGATGCGGGCGGTGGCGGACGCGGCCGACCTCTCCGCCGACGCGTCGCGCATGCTCACCGAGTTGGAGGCCCCGGGGACCGAGCCCGCCCGGCAGCTCGCCGCGATGGCCGGATACGACCGGCGGCTGTTCGAGCGCGCGGGCGATGTGATCACGCTGATGCGGGAAGCTGCGCGCACCGAGCCCGAGTTGGCCACGGCGTACCGCGACGGCCGGAGGCGGGGCGACGAGACCCGGGTGCGGGTGTTCTCGTCCTGGCCGACCGGCACGCTGCGCAGCGGCCTGGACATCGCGGCCGCGGTCGACGTCTACGCCGCCCTGTGCACCATCGACGTCTACACCACCCTCACCGTCGAACGCGGCTGGCTGCCCGACGCCGTCGAGCGGTGGTGGGGCGAGGCCCTGGCCCGCGAACTGCTGGCGCCGCCCCGCCCCTGACGCCCGGGCACCACGCCGCCCCGGTGGGCAACTGGGTCGCCGCCGGGCGACCCCGCCCGCCCACGCCGCCGCGTCCCTGGCTCCACCACGCCGCACACGGCGCCTGCCAGGGCCTTGCGCCCATCGCGCCGCCCGGCGATCTCCGCACCGGCCACCGGAACGCGGGCGGCCGGGCAACTGGGGACATTCCAGCGGAATGCCGGAACACACCTCCCGGATTACGCTGCTCGCGCGGGAGAGCACCCGACCGAGGCACCCGCTCGGAGCCGAAGCGAGAGCGAGGATCGAGATGTTGTCCGCGATGCCCGCCACGGAACCGCACGACCACATGGCGCACGGATCAGGTGAATCCGGCGGCGCGGGAGCGCGGCGATGAGCGGCGGCCATCTGGAGGTGTGCGTCGTCGGCGCCGGACCCCGGGGGCTGTGCGTGGTGGAGCGGCTGTGCGCCAACGAGCGCGCGGCACGGTCGTACGAGACCATCACCGTGCACGTCGTCGACCCGGCGGCGCCCGGCGCGGGCGCGGTGTGGCGCCCCGGCCAGTCCCGCCATCTGCTCACCAACACCGTGGCGTCCCAGATCACCGTGTACACCGACGACAGTGTGCGCATCGAGGGCCCGATCGAGCCGGGTCCGAGCCTGTACGAGTGGGCGCGGAGCCTCGCCCGGTTCGGTGAGCCCGGCGAGTACGACACGCCCACGCTCGCCGAGGCCCGGGCGCTCGGCCCCGACTCGTACCCCACCCGCGCCTTCTACGGCCGCTATCTACTGGACAGCTTCCAGCGGGTGGCCGCGCGCGCCCCGGAACACATCACCCTCAGGGTGCACCGTTCGCGCGCGGTGGCGATGGCCGACACCAGCGGGGTGCCGGGCGGGCCGCAGGGCATCCGGCTGGCGGACGGCACCAGGATCCACCAACTGGACGCCGTGGTCCTGGCCCTGGGCCACCTCCCCGCCCACCTCACCCCGCGCGAGGAGCGCACCGCCAGCCTGGCCCGCATCCACCACCTCAGCTATCTCACCCCGGCCAACCCGGCCGACGTGGACACCGGCTTCGTCGAAGCCGGGGAGCCGGTACTGCTGCGCGGGCTCGGCCTCACCTTCTTCGACCACATGGCGCTGTTCACCACCGGCCGCGGCGGCGTGTTCGACCGCGTCGGCGACCGCCTGGTGTACCGGCCCTCGGGGCGCGAGCCGACGATGTTCGCCAGCTCGCGCCGCGGGGTGCCGTACCACGCGCGCGGGGAGAACCAGAAGGGCGCCTCCGGGCGCCACGTTCCGCGGCTGCTCACCCCCGAGGCCATCGCCGGGCTGCGCCGCCGCGCCGCGGCGGGCGAGCGGGTGCGCTTCCGCGCCGATGTGTGGCCGCTGATCGCGGCGGAGGTGGAGAGCGTCTACTACGCCGCGCTGCTGGCCTCCCGCGGCGCCGACCCCGGACCGTTCACCGACCGCTTCCTGACCGCGTCGCACCAGGAGCGGGCCGCGCTCCTGGACGCGTACGGCATCGCCCCCGGCGACCGCTGGGACTGGGTGCGACTCCAACAACCCTGCGCGGGGCGCGAGTTCGCCGACCGGGCGGAGTACCGGGCCTGGCTGCTGGGCCACCTGGCCCGGGACGTGGCGGAGGCGAAGGCGGGCAACGTCGACGGCCCGCTCAAGGCGGCGCTGGACGTGCTGCGGGACCTGCGGAACGAAGTGCGCCTGGTCGTCGACCACGGAGGTCTGGACGGCGGTTCCCATCTGGACGAGCTGGACGGCTGGTACACCCCGCTCAACGCGTTCCTGTCCATCGGCCCGCCGGCCTCCCGCATCGAGGAGATGATCGCGCTCATCGAGGCCGGGATCCTCGAGGTCACCGGCCCCGGCACTCAGGTGTGCATCGACACCGAACGGCCCGCCTTCGTCGCCCAGTCCACCCTGGTCCCCGGGGAGCGGGTGCGGTCGCGGCATCTGATCGAGGCCAGGCTGCCGGTACCCGACGTACGCCGCGCCGCCGATCCGCTGCTGCGCCATCTGCTGCTCACCGAGCAGTGCCGCCCGTACCGGATCGAGGGGGAACGCGGCATCAGTTACGAGACGGGCGGGCTCGCCGTCACCGAGCGGCCGTGCCATGTCGTCGACGCGCAGGGGCGGGCCCATCCGCGCCGGTTCGCCTACGGCGTCCCGACCGAGTCGGTGCACTGGGTGACCGCCGCCGGGATACGCCCCGGCGTGGACTCGGTGAGCCTCGGCGACGCCGACGCGATCGCCCGCACCATCCTGTCCCTGTCCCCCGCCCCGCGGACGCCCGCGCGGCTCACCGCGGCCGGGGGCACCCACCTCACGGGAGTGATCGTGTGAGCGACCCCCTGACCGACGCGGGCCTCCTCTCGCCGGTGCGCGCGGGCACCCCCGCCGAGGCGGCGGTGTGCGACACGGCCTGGCTCCAGGCCATGCTCGACGCCGAAGCCGCGCTGGCCCGCGCCCAGGCCCGGCTGGGCACCCTGCCGGTGTCCGCGGCCGACACCATCACCCGCGCGGCCCGCGCCGAGCGCCTCGACCTGCGCGCGATCGCCGTCGGAGCACGCGAGACCGCCAATCCGGTGGTGGGCCTCGTACGGGCGCTCACCGAGGTGGTCGCGGCGGAGGACCCGGCCGCCGCCGAATACGTCCACCGCGGGTCCACCAGCCAGGACGTGTTCGACACCGGCGCCATGCTGGTCGCGCGCACCGCGCTCCGGCTGATCCGGGCCGACCTGGACACCGCCGCCCGCGCCCTGGCCCGGCTCGCGGCCGAACACCGCGACACCGCGATGGCGGGCCGCACCCTGGCGCTGCACGCGGTCCCCACCACCTTCGGGCTCAAGGCGGCGGGCTGGCGCGAGTTGCTGCGGGAGGCGGGCCACCGGATCGGCACCGTCGCGGACACCAACCTGCCGGTGTCCCTCGGCGGAGCCGCGGGGACCCTGGCGGGCTACCTGGAGTACGCCGGGCCCGTCGAGCCCGGCGCCTACCTCGACGACCTGGTGGCAGCGTTCGCCACCGAAACCGGCCTCGCCCGCCCGGCGCTGCCGTGGCACACCCTGCGCACCCCGATCGCCGACCTCGCCTCGGCCCTGTCGTTCACTGCCGGAGCCCTCGGCAAGATTGCCGTCGATGTGCAGTCGCTGGCCCGTACCGAGGTCGGAGAGGTCGAGGAACCCACCGCCCCCGGCCGCGGCAGCTCCTCGGCCATGCCCCACAAACGCAACCCGGTCCTGGCGACCCTCCTCCGCAGCGCCGCCCTCCAGGTGCCCCCACTGGCCACGGGCCTGACCCAGTGCCTGCTCTCCGAGGACGAACGCTCGGCGGGCGGCTGGCACGCCGAGTGGCAACTGCTGCGCGAATGCCTCCGCCTCACCGGCGGCGCCGCCCACACCGCGGTCGAACTGACCGAGGGCCTCCGGATCCGGCCCGCGCGGATGACCGAGAACCTGGAGCTGACCGGCTCCCGCATCGTCTCCGAACGCATCGCCGCCGTCCTCGCCCCCCGCCTGGGCAAGGCGGCGGCCCGACGCCTGCTCGACACGGCGACGACCGAGGCCGAACGAACCGGCCGGCCCCTCGCCAAGGTCCTCACCGACCTGCCCGAGGTGGCTCTCGACGCCGCGCAACTGGCCGCCCTGTGCGACCCGTCCCACTACACCGGCGCCGCGGGCCCCCTGGTCGACCGCGCGCTCCGGCCCCGCACGTTCAGTACGTGATCCTGTCCGCGATCAGGACGGAGTCGTAGTACAGAGGGTCCCCCTCTTCGTCGACGGGGTATTCGTAGCTGCTCTCATTGGAGAAGATGATGTTGAGATCCGGCACCGTGTCATAGCCCAAGTCGTTCTCCTCCACGGTGTGCCCCCGCTGCTCTAGCTGCTCCTGGAGCTCCTCGGGCTGTGTGCGGAAGACGTCCAGCCCCTCGAGGAGGACGTGTACATCCGCGTCCTCGTCCTTGAAACGTCGCACCACGATGGAGTTCAGGTATTCGTCCTCACGGAAGTTGAGAATCAACCTGAACGTAAGTTCCTCATTCCGGACAATGAACTTTCCGGGCGGCCGCTCCTCGGCCGGACTGGGCGTAACACCGTCCCACTGCCTGGCCACCGCCATTGCCTCATCGAAGGACATGCCGAGCCGGAACGACGCAACCCCGGCATGCGGCAACAGTTCGATTTCCACTTCCACTCCTTCAACGTCACATCACTTCAGCAAGGCATCAGCATCAATGGACCAGCCGCGCCTCGCAAGCATGTCCTGAAGGGGCTTGTTGTCCTTCAGGCTTGCCACCATATCTTCGATATGCTTGTCGTACTTGCCGGGGAATTTGTGCCTAATGTCATCGATATCCATCTTCATGGCCTCAGTGATACGTCCCTGATTGACCAAGTCCCGCTGCCACTCCTGCCAAGCCAGCGCCTGGATATCACTATCGGTGCTACGCAGCCTGTCGTGGTCCGCTTCGGTCATGCGGATGGACGGACCGTACCGAACCCTTTGCTTCCTGTGCGGCTTACCTGCCCGGTAGATGCCGGGCTCGGTGATATCTCTCCATGCCGCCTTGGATGGGATGTGGTTGATTTCCATGGACTCCGGATACTTCGCAGAGTTGGCCGGAATGAGCCCGCCCCACCATCCGCCGTCCTCCGTACACCCCTTGGCGATCAGTCCCTCGGGGTCCATCCGCGTATGCGGGTTGGTGACGTACGCCACCGGATTCGGTGACGGACCCAGGCCGAGGGGGTCGGGTGAGGTGTAGCGCGCCGTCTCGGGGTCGTAGTGGCGGAAGTAGTTGTAGTGGAGGCCGGTTTCCGGGTCGTCGTACTGGCCCGGGAACCGGAGCGGGGTGTACGCGGCGGCACCTCGGCTCCAGGACGTGGCGCCCCACAAGGTGGACCGCCCGCGCCAGGCGATCTCACCGGACTCGTCGACCAGCTCCGTAGGCGCGCCGATGAGGTCGGTGACGATGGCGAAGAAGCGGCTGTCCACCTCGGCCTGCGCGGACTCGGGGTCCAGTCGGCGTTCGAGCTGGGCAAGCGGTTGGTAGCCCTCGTAGTCCCAGGTGAGGGTGAGACCGGTGGCCGGGTCCGTCTGTTCGGCCAGAGTGCTGCCGTCCCAGCTGAAGTGGAGGGATTCGAGCACGGTGCGGCCGTCGTCCGCCATCCGGTGCTTTCCGGTGCGGCGGCCCAGCGGGTCGTACGTATACCGCCATATCGCGCCGTCCGAGGTGGTGCAGGAGATCAGCCGGTCCTCTGCGTCCCACTCGTAGCGCCAGGTGTCGGGCTTCCTCGACAGCCGTGTCTTCTGCCGCAGGACGACCCTCCCCGCGGCGTCGTACTCGTACCGCACCTTGCCCGCGGTGAGCACCCGGGTTCCCTCATAGGTGCGCTCGCCGCGGCTCTCGGTGCGGCGGGCCCTGTCGGGCCACTCGGCCAGGGTCTGGTTCCCCGCGGCGTCGTACGCGTAGCTCTCGGTCCAGTTCTCGGCGGTGACGCTCAGCGGGCGTCCCACCGGGTCGAGGTCGAAGCGCGTGCTGCGGCCGGTGAGTTCGTCGGTCCTGGAAGTGAGGAAACCGTCGGTCCGGTAGCCGTAGGTGCGTGAGCGCAGCGTGCGCGTAGCGGTGGACACCGACTGGGACGTCAGACGGCCGATCTCGTCCCAGCCCGAGGCGAGAGTGATGGGTGCATCGGGCGGGCCAAAGGTGCGCAGGAGTTCATGGCCCAGCACGTCGTGGGTGAAGTCCAGGGTGTGGCCGGCTGTGGAGACGCGGACCCGGTTGCCTCCGGCGTCGTAGGCGAACTCCGTGACCGCCCCGGTGGGGGTGGTGCGCGAGATGATTTGGCCTGCGGTGTCGTAGCCGTATCGCATGGTGCGGCCGTCGACGGTTTCCGACACGAGCCGGCCCATCGCGTCTCGTTCGAGTGTGACGGCCGAGGTGGGCGATACGGCCTGGGTCAGCCGGTCTCCGGCGTCGTACGTGTAGTGGGTGACGACACCGTCCGCGTCTTTCGCCAGCACGTTGCCCAGGGGGTCGAACGTCATCGAGATGTGCTGGCCGAGCGGGGTGACGCGGGTGGTGAGCCGCCCCATCGCGTCATACGCGTAGGTGGAGGTGCGGCCGTCGAAGTCGGTCTCCGACATCAGCAGTCCGGACGGTCCGTAGGTGTACGTCCAGGACATCCCTTGCGGATTGCGTACCTCGGTGAGGCGCAGTTCGGTGTCGTAGGTGAACTCGTACCGCACCCCGTCGGCGCCGGTGCGGGCCGCCAGCCGGTCGAACCGCGTGTAGTCGAATCGGGCGACCGCGCCGAGGGCGTTGGTGTACGAGAGGCAGTTGCCCTCGTCGTCCCAGGTCCACGAGTCGGTCGCGCCGTCCGGTGTCACACGGCGCGACAGCCATCCTTCCGGTGTCCATTCCAGCTGGGTGACCGCTCCCGCGGGGTCGACGCTCTCGACCGGTCGGCCGAAAGCGTCGCGCTTGACCGCATAGGTGCCGCCGAGAGCGTCGGTGACGGACAGGGTGACACCGGCGTGGTCGTTGGTGCGCCGTTCCGTGTCACCGGTGGGGTAGGTGACGGTGGCCAGCGCACCCGTCACATCGTGCGTGAAGCGGGTGGAGGTGCCGTCGGGCGCGATGATGGCGGTTCGGTTGCCGCGCTCGTCGAAGGTCTGCCGCCAAGTCGTACCGTCGGGGCCGGTGAGCGCCTCCGGCAGATGGTGTGCGTTGTAGGAGGCCGTCGACTGCCGTCCGTCGGGGAACCGGACCGCGGTGAGATTGCCGTTGTCGTCCCAGGTGAAGTGGGCGGTGTTGCCGAGCTGGTCGGTGCGGGAGAGCAGATTGTCCCAGCGGTCCCATTCAAAGTGAACGGTGTGGCCCAGCGGATCGGTCTCGGCTATGACCTGGCCGCGACCGTTGAATCGGGTCACCGTGACCGCGCCCGTGGAGTCGGTGAACCGGGTGATGCGGTTGGCCGGGTCGTAGGAGAAGCGGGAGGAGAGCGCGCCGTCCGGGCCGATGGTCTCCACCACGCGGCCCGCCGCGTCGTACACGTACCTGTACGTGTAGTCGTTGCGGTCGGTCCAGGAGGTCACGCGTCGCGCGTCGTCATACGTGAACCGCAGTGGCGCGCCGGAGGAGTTGGTGATCGCGTCGAGGTTGCGGCGGTCGTCGTAGCCGAAGGACGTGAACCGGACGGGCCCGTCCGGGGTGTGCAGGGCCAGTGCGGTGACCCGGCCCAGCTCCGCGTCGGTGGTCACCAGGACGCGGTATCCGGCCTCGTGGAGGACCGTGGTGGGCAGTCCGTCCTGATCGCGGCTGATCTGGATGGCGTTGCCGTTGCGGTCCTCGATCTCACGGAGCCAGGAGAGCTCGCTCGAATGGTAGGCGTTGCCGGTGAACCGCCGGGCCAGGCCGGAGCGCGGGTCAGTCACGGCGTAGGTGACGTCGCCCAGCTCCGTCCGGCCGACGTAGGTGAGCGGCAAACGGTCGCCTTCGAGGGGCCATATCTGCTCCTCCTCGTCGCGAGGCAGGCTCGGGTAGAGGAGCAGCGAGCCGTCCTCGCGGGCCCACACGACGCCCTCGGGGATCACCTCCAGTCGCTCGTCGAGCGTCGAGGCCCAGCTCGCGCCGAAGCAGTGGCCGTAGCGGTAGCCGGATATGTGCGTGCGGCACAGGATGAGGGGCAGTACGCCGGGGAGGGAGAGGTCCGTCTGGGACATCACCATCTCCCCGCTGGCCATGTCGACCGGGTCGGTCGCACAGTGCCGCTTGTTCAGCGGGATGCCCTTGCCACGGGGATCGTCCTTGACGTCGCGCATCGAGTTCGGCTTGACGTGGGAGGCGCCACCCTTGCCACCGTTGGGCGCCTTCCAGCCGTCGTTGTTGCGGTCCCTCCTGTGGAAGGTTGCACCGATGTCGATGTCGTTGTGCTTGTTGTCGGTGGAGATCTGCTTGACGGCCTTGGGCAGCTTGGTGGTGACGTGGTCGTCCATGGTCTTGAGCGCCTTTTCCAGAGCGCCCACGGCCTTGTCCGCGACCGGGTCGATGGCCTCCGCGATACTGTCCCGCCCGCGGGTGCGGCTGTGATGTGACTTCGCTTTGCTCAGCTTTCCGGCGGTCTTGGTGCGGAAGTTGACGCTCAGGCCGCTGAGCTGAGTGGAGGCGTGGTCATGCTCGCTGTGGTCGATGCGCAGGCCCTTGGACTTGCCGCCACCGCCACCACCGGGGCCGTCCGCGGAGGCCAGGTGCATGCCCTCCTTCGCGCCCTGCACCCCGCCCTTGAACCCCTCCTTGCCCGCCTGCTGCGCCTGTCCCAGATCCACCCCGTCCTGCAACCCCATGGCGGTGGAGCCCACTTGGACGACGAGGTCGGCGGCCAGGTTCTCCAGGGCGGCGACGGCCGGTTCGGTCAGCGCCGCGACGATGTAGCCGACCGCTTCCTCGGCGCACTCCTTGATCAGCCGCCGGACCGCCTCCTGCGTCGCCCGTATCGCCCCCGCGCCCAGCAGCGCCGACAGCCCGCCGGTCACCGGGATCAGCGACAGCGCGATACCGGCCTCGCTGGCCAGATAGCCGAGTTGGACCAGCGCCGCGCCCTTCATCCCCTCGACCGCGGTGGCCGCGGTGTCCAGCGCTCCGGCGATGGTGCGCGCCGCCGACGCGATGTCCTTGATGTGGGTGCCCTTGACCTTGCCCCAATGGAGATTGAGGGCGTCCAGCGCCTCCCCGTACCCCGACGACAGCAGCCGTTCCACATGCCCGTTGGCGAGCTGCCCGTCGTCCTCCAAGTCATCGGCGAACTCCCGCAGGGAGTCCGCCATATCGCGATAAGCATCCTCATCGATATTCGGCCACGAGACACCGATGACATCCAGCAGCGTGTCGGCCCAATCCGGCACCGTGACAGCCACGTTCCCCATCCCCCTTGTCAACGCACATGCGTTTCACGTTTGCATGTGCGCATCAAGTTTCGCATGCGATCAGTTTTGATCATCGCAGGCGCGCCGGTGTCTAGGACTGCCCGGAAGCCTCCAGCACGTCGCGGAGTTGGGAGCGGGCCGTGACGCCGAGTTTGGGGAAGCTGCGGTAGAGGTGGGAGCCCACGGTTCGGGGGGAGAGGAAGAGGCGTTCGCCGATCTCGCGGTTGCTCAGGCCCTTCGCGGCGAGGCGGATGATGTGCTGTTGCTGGGGTGTGAGGGAGGTGAGGGCGTCGGGGGCGGTGGGGGCCGGGTCGACGCCGGCGGCGCGGAGTTCGGCCTGGGCGCGGTCGGTCCAGGGGTGGGCGCCGAGGCGGCGGAACGTCTCCAGCGCGGTGTGGAGGAGGGGGCGGGCGTCGGTGATGCGGTGGGCGCGGCGCAGCCATTCGGCGTGGTCCAGGAGGATCTGGGCGCGTTCGAAGGGCCATTGACGGCCCGCCGGGTCGGCGAGGGCCGAGGTGAAGTGCGGTTCCGCCCGGGACGGGTCGAGCAGGGCGTGGGCGCGGTGGATCAGGGCGCGCATCCGGGGTGAGGGGTCGTCGGCGAGCCGCTTCTCGGTGCGTTCCACGATGGCGGCGGCCTCCGCGTGGTGACCGGTGCGTACGGCCGCGGCGGCGAGTTCGGCGACTCCGGCGTGCGAGCAGGCGTAGTGGACGGGGTCGCCGTCGGGGGTGAACAGCAGCCGGAACTGTTCGTACGCGGTCGTCTGGTCGCCCTCGGCGACGGCGGCCATCCCCAGGGCCCAGCGGGCGCGGACGGCGACCGCGCGGCTGCGGTGCGGGTCGACCAGGGACAGGGCGGCCGACGCGGCGGTGCGGGCCTCGGCGGTCCGTCCGGTCAGGGCCAGCGGGGCGGCTTCGAGGGACCGTACGGCGGCTTCGAGGTGGGGCAGCCCGGCGACGGAGGAGGCGGTGTTCGTGGCGGCGAGTCGGGCCTGCGCCCAGAGCCCGTGGTCCAGGTACGCCCACCCCGCGGTGCAGCCCAGACCGGTGGGCAGGGTGCCGCGCAGCCGCCAGCGGTCGAGGGCGTCGTCGAAGATCCGTACCGCGAGCGCCGTCTCGTCGAGCAGCCACGCCATCGCGCCGAGCGAGTTGAGCAGGGCGGGGTCGCCGTCGGCCCGCTCCACCAACGCCGGGAGCGCCGCCACCCGTTCGGAGCGGGCTTCGGTGGGGTCGGTCACGGCGAGCGTCCAGGGATCGCCCTGCGCCTGTGCCCGGACGGCGAGCCGGTGGTCCTCGTCGCCGGAGTAGAAACCGGCCACGGACGCCAGGCCGACGGCCGTCCGGCGCAGCCGGGGGTCCTCCGCCGCCCGGGTCAGCAGCGTCAGCGCGGTGTCGTGCTCGGCGCTCAGGGTGAGCACCTGCCCGACCCGCAGCGACGCCTCGGCCACCAGCGCCGGGTCGTCGGTGAGCGCGCCGGCCCGCGCGGCGAGTTCGCGCACCCAGTGCGGCTGACCGGTGGCGACGGCCTCGCGGGCGGCCGCCACCAGGCGGCGGGCGCGGTCGTGGGGTGCGGGGCTCAGCT
>NZ_RIBZ01000815.1:0-14378 GCF_003721215.1 Streptomyces botrytidirepellens | reverse complement strand
GCCCCTGGTGGGGATCCGGGGGCGGAGCCCCTGGTGGGGATCCGGGGGCGGAGCCCCTGGTGGGGGTCCGGGGGCGGAGCCTCCGGGTTCGGGGAGGGGCGGGGTGGGGAACAAAGCCCCCTAGTCCGCCGGGGTGAAGCGGGCCGCGTAGCCGCCGTTCTTCGGGACGGCCACCGAGAGCCTCGACGACGCCGTGACCTCGCGGGTTTCGGTGACGATCTTGCCGTCCGGGCCGTCCTTGTACAGCTCGACCCGCCACGTACCGCGGCCCAGGAACGCCAGCGGCTCGTCCAGGGTGCGGGCCTCGCCCGAGGTGATCGCGCCCAGGTACCAGTCGTCGCCGGAGCGGCGGGCGAGGACCGCGCGGTCGCCGGGGTCGCCGTCGACGAGCCGGGTGTCGTCCCACACCGTGGGCACCTGGTCCAGGAACTTCAGCGCCTCCGGGTGCGCCTCGTACGACTCGACGCTGTCGGCGAAGTGCTGCACCCCGGACTCGTACACCACGGACAGCGCCAGCTCGGCGGCGTCACTGGTGGGCCGCACCCCGGTGAAGGTCACGGGGGTGAAGTCCATGGGCCCGATGAGGTTCCGGGTGAACGGCAGCGTCGTGTAGTGGGCGGCCGGGAAGGGCTCGCGGCCCGGCTTGGGGCGGGTTCCCTCGGCGCCCTTGACCGCCTCGACGCTCATCATCTGCGGCCAGGTCCGCTCCTGCCCGCGCGGAATCGTCGCGCCGTGGAAGTTCAGCATGAGCTGGTGCTTGGCGCTGTCCTTGAAGACGGCGTCGTACCACCGCATCCGGTCCTGGCCGTCGGACTCCAGGAAGTCGACCTTGAGCCCGACGATGCCCCAGGACTTGTACTGCGCGAACAGCCGGTCCCGCTCGCTCTGCTGGTCGATGGTCTGCCAGCGCACCCAGGCCCAGATGCCGACGCCCTTCTCCTTGGCGTACTTGGTGAGTTCGGGCATCCAGTCGTTGCTCCAGCCGGAGTCGACCAGGACGTACTCCCAGCCCTCCCGGGCGGCGAAGTCGACGAACTTCTTCTGGGCGGCGAGGCTGGCCGGGCTGCCGCCGTCCGACCACCAGGACCAGGCCGCCTTGCCCGGCTTGATCCATGAGGTGTCGGCGACCTTCGACGGGGCGGCGAGGTCGGTCGGCAGGTCGCTTTCGGTGACGGTGGCGAGGTCACCGATGACCATGGTGCGCCACGGGGTGGTGAGCCCGGGGCTGCTGACCTCGGCGGGGTCGGGGAGGGTGAGGCGGAAGCGGTCGGTGGCGGCGTCGAGGGTGAGCCGGGAGCCGCCGTAGGAGCTGTCGAGGTCGGCGTCCTCGATCAGCATCCAGCTCTTGCCGATGTGGAACAGCGACGGGTAGCCGTAGTCGCCCGCCTTGGCGTCGGCGACGCTCCCGCGGGCGTGGGCGGACTCGTAGTCGGAGCGCCCGTTGTCGTACGGCAGCAGGGAGGAGTCGGCGGTCGGCGGCACGGCGAACTCCGAGTCCTCGCCGAGCACGGTGACCGTGTCCTTGCCCGGCAGGGCGTAGCGGTACGCCAGTCCGTCGGCCGAGACGCGGACGATCACCTTCAGCGTGCGTCCGTCCTTGCGGAAGGTGAAGGTCGACTCGGAGGCATCGGAGGTGTGCCGGGTCCGGCGGCCGGTGGTGGTCGTGTACGTCTCGTGGATGGCGCGGTCGCTGCGCCCCGCGAACCGCAAGCCCTTGCCGTAGTCGGTGTCGGCGGTGCGGATGCCGAGCGCGGAGGGTTGCAGGACGGTGGTGGAGCCGTGCCGGGCGGTGAGGGTGAGGCCACCGTCGCGGGTGAGGCTGAGCTGCCCGCTGACCGTGCCCTGCCCGGTGAGCCGCCAGCTGCGGCCGTCCGATTCACCTGCCTGACCTGCAGCTTCGGCTTGGAGTGGTACGAGGACGGCCGCCGTGCAGGCGATGCCCGCCGCGGCTCTGGTGACCCTGGACCGAATGACGCGCATCGTTCCCTCCCACGGGACATGTGGCGATATGGCGGCGCGACAGATCAATGGCAGCCCGACACAGCAGGCCAATACATCAGATCTATCCGGCGCCTTGACGCATCATTAGTCGCTTCCTACGCTCCCGTCTAGCCAAATCATCGGACCAATCTCCACGTCTTCTCGGACGGAGCTGATCGACGATGGCAGTCAGCAGACGCGGTTTCCTGGGCCGGGTGGCCGCCGGCGCGGCCGCGGGGTCGACGGCAGGGGTGACCCTCCCCGCACCGGAAGCGGAGGCGGCCGAAAGCGGGCGTTCCGTGGTCCTGAGCGGCATGCGGACGGACTCGGAATGGCAGCGCTTTCTATCCGGGCAGGACCTGGCCTGGAAGCGGATGCCGCGCACCTGGTACGAGGGCCCGTTCCTGGGCAACGGCCTGCTCGGCTCGATGGTCTACCAGGAGCCCGGCGAGAACGCCCTGCGCTTCACCGTCCACCACGGCGAGGTCCAGGACCACCGCCCCACCCAGGGCGGCAGCGACTGGGGCGTGGCGCGGCTGCCGGTCGGCAATCTGCTGCTGCACCCGGTCGGGAAGATCACCGGAGTCGATCTGCGACTCGACCTGTGGGACGCCGAGGTGCGCGGCACGATCACCACCGACAAGGGCCGTCTCACCCTCCGCGCGCTGGTCCACAACGACCGGACGATGCTGCTGGCGACCGTCGAGGCGAGCGCGGGCGAGGAGGGGTTCCGCTGGGAGTTCCGCCCCTCCCCCGCCGTCAGCCCGCGCATCGTCCGCGAGGACCCGCCGAAGGGGTTCGAGCCCAACCCGAAGCCGGTCAGCCGCACCGAGGGCGGGCTCGGCATCACCGTGCAGTCCATGGTGGCGGGCGGGCAGACGGTGACCGCGTACAAGCAGCGCGGCACGGGCCGGGAGCGTACGTACTACCTGTGCGTGGCGCATTCGTACCCGGGCCTGGACGCCGAGGGCCGGGCCGTCACGACGGTCCGCAAGGCGTCCGCGCTGCCGGTCTCCAGCCTGCTGCGCTCGCACCGCGACTGGTGGCACCGGTTCTACCGCAAGAGCTTCCTGTCGGTCCCGGACGCGATGCTCCAGAGCTTCTACTGGATCCAGCTCTACAAGCTCGCGTGCGCGGCCCGGGAGCACGCCCCCGTGATGGCCACCACCGGCCCCTGGGTGGAGCCGACCCCCTGGCCGGGGGTGTGGTGGAACCTCAACGTCCAGCTGGAGTACTGGCCGGTGCTGGGCTCCAACCACCTGGAGCTGGACGCGATTCCGCGCACCCTCGCCGAGAACACCGACGTCCTGATCAGCGCCCTCAAACCGGAGTACCGCGCCGACTCGGCCGCGCTGCGCCGCTCCACCGACGCGCAGTGCGAGGACAACGGCACGGTGCCGGTCCCGGGCGTCGGCGACCAGGCGGAGGTCGGCAACCTCCCCTGGGCGCTGCACAACGTGTGGCTCCACTACCGGCACTCGATGGACCGGGGCCTGCTGGAGGACGTGCTCTATCCGCTGCTGCGCCGCTCCACCAACTACTACCTGCACTTCCTCACCGAAGGGTCGGACGGCACGCTGCATCTGCCGAAGACCTTCTCGCCCGAGTACGGCGCGGCCCCGGACTGCAACTACGACCTGGCGCTGCTGCGCTGGTCGTGCCGGACGCTGCTGGAGTCGGCCGAACTGCTGGGCAAGGACGATCCGCTGGCGCCGAAGTGGCGTGAGGTGCTGGACAAGCTCGTCCCGTACCCGGTGGACGAGAACGGCTTCATGGTCGGCACCGGCGTCCCGTTCGCCAAGTCGCACCGCCACTACTCGCACATGCTCTCCGTCTACCCGCTCTACCTGGTCAACTGGGATCAGAAGGAGAACCGCGACCTGATCACCCGCTCGCTGGAGCACTGGATCGGCTTCGAGGGCGCCCTGCGCGGCTACAGCTTCTCCGGCGCGGCCTCGATCTCGACCCAGATGGGGCGGGGCGACGACGCGCTGAAGTATCTGCGCGAGCTGGTGGCGCGCTTCATCCAGCCCAATACGCACTACTACGAGGCGGGTCCGGTGATCGAGACCCCGCTGTCGGGCGCGCAGGCGATGCACGACATGCTCTGCCAGAGCTGGGGCGGGATCATCCGCTTCTTCCCCGGGGTGCCGGGCGCGTGGAAGGACGTGGCGCTCCACGACTTCCGCACCGAGGGCGCGTTCCTGGTCAGCGGGGTGCGCCAGGGCGGCAGGACGCGCTGGGTGCGGGTGCGGAGCCTGGCCGGGGAGCCGTGCCGGGTGCGGCACTCGCTGACCGGGCGGATCAGGGTCGCGGGGGTGCGCGGACCGGCCCCCAAGTGGCGCGACCTCGGAGCCGGCGTGATCGAGATCGACCTGGACCGGGACGAGGAGGCGGTGGTGTACCCGGCCGCGGGGCCGCGCCCGGACTTCCGGATCGCCCCGGTGAAGGTGACGGAGCCCGCCGACCGGTGGGGTCTGCCGGAGCTGCCGCAGACGGGCCAGGGCACCCAGGTGGACCTGGTGGGGGTCTTCGACAACGACGCCATCACCACCGAGATGTACTACGGCGACGGGGACTTCGACGGTACGGGGCGCACGTACCCGATGGTGCAGCTCCCGCAGACCGGGCAGACCGAGGACGACGGGATCACGTTCGCCTTCAGCAACGGCAGCGAGGGCTCCAACAACAACGTGATCGCGGCGGGGCAGAAGGTCGCGGTCCCGGCGGGGAGTTACGCCACGCTCCATGTGCTGGGCGCGGGCGACACCGGGAACGTGACGATCCCCGCGGTGGCCACGTACGCGGACGGCTCGACCGCGAAGGCGGACATCCAGCTCACGGCGTGGCTGTCGGGTCCGGCGTACGGGGAGACCGAGGCGGTGCGGACCAGCCAGATCCACGCCCGCAGCGGACCGGTCGGCACCAAGGCGGCGATCTTCCACCAGACGGTGGCCCTGGACCCGGCCAAGGAGCTGTCCTCGATCACCCTGACCGCACCCGCCTCGGGCACCGCCCGCGCCCACGTCTTCGCACTGACCCTGGAAAAGAAGACCTGAACCAACCGCGGCGCCTAACTCACCAAAACCACACAACCGAACACCACTCGCAACGGCCGCCCCTCCCGGGGCGGCCGTTTCTTGCTCATGCGTGCAGCCGAGATGACAAGTGAGAGAATTTGTTGGCACGCAGTGTCTTGCGAGGTGGCACAGCGTGCCATACGGTGAAGATGTCCGGGCGGCCGACGCGCTGCACACCTCGCGCGTCGGCTGTCCCCGCAAGCCGCCTTGCGCGCCCGGACACCGCCTGCGTCACCAGGCGGGCCCACGGCGCTCACCCGCGCCCCACGGCCGAAGAACCTCCGCCGAACCGACGGCACAGCAGCAGCCAGCCAGCAGCTTTCACCCCCGTCACGAGCCCAGCGTTCCCTCAGGCGTCCCCTCGCGGACGCTTCGCCGGAGGCACCGATGAACGAGATACTTGACGCGATCCTGGCGTCGGACACCAGCCCCCAGGACTTCGCCGCCCTGCGCGTCCCCGAGTCGTACCGCGCGGTGACTGTGCGCAAGGACGAGGCCGAGATGTTCGCCGGCCTCACCACCAAGGAGAAGGACCCCCGCAAGTCGCTGCACGTGGACGAGGTCCCGGTGCCCGAACTCGGCCCCGGCGAGGCCCTGGTCGCCGTCATGGCCAGCTCGGTCAACTACAACTCCGTGTGGACCTCGATCTTCGAGCCGCTGCCCACGTTCGGCTTCCTGGAGCGGTACGGCAAGCTCTCCCCGCTCGCCAAGCGCCATGACCTGCCGTACCACATCATCGGCTCCGACCTCGCGGGCGTCGTGCTGCGCACCGGCCCCGGCGTGAACGCCTGGCAGCCGGGCGCCGAGGTCGTCGCGCACTGCCTTTCGGTCGAGCTGGAGAGCGCCGACGGCCACAACGACACCATGCTCGACCCCGAGCAGCGCATCTGGGGCTTCGAGACCAACTTCGGCGGGCTCGCCGAGATCGCCCTCGTCAAGACCAACCAGCTCATGCCCAAGCCCGCCCATCTGAGCTGGGAGGAGGCGGCCGCGCCGGGCCTGGTCAACTCGACCGCGTACCGGCAGCTCGTCTCCGGCAACGGCGCCGGGATGAAGCAGGGCGACAACGTGCTGATCTGGGGCGCGAGCGGCGGGCTCGGCAGTTACGCCACCCAGTTCGCGCTGGCCGGCGGGGCGAACCCGATCTGCGTCGTCTCCTCCCCGCAGAAGGCCGAGATCTGCCGGAAGATGGGGGCCAAGGCCATCATCGACCGCACGGCCGAGGACTACCGCTTCTGGAAGGACGAGCGCACCCAGGACCCGCGCGAGTGGAAGCGGTTCGGCAAGAAGATCCGCGAACTGACCGGCGGCGAGGACCCGGACATCGTCTTCGAGCACCCGGGCCGGGAGACCTTCGGCGCAAGCGTGTACGTCACCCGCAAGGGCGGCACGATCGTCACCTGCGCCTCGACGTCCGGCTACACCCACGAGTACGACAACCGCTACCTGTGGATGTCGCTGAAGCGGATCGTCGGCTCGCACTTCGCCAACTACCGCGAGGCGTGGGAGGCCAACCGCCTGATCGCCAAGGGCAAGATCCACCCGACGCTGTCCAAGACGTACCACCTGGACGAGACCGGCCAGGCCGCGTACGACGTGCACCGCAACCTCCACCAGGGCAAGGTCGGCGTGCTGTGCCTGGCGCCCGAGGAGGGCATGGGCGTGCGCGACCAGGAAATGCGCGACCAGCACATCGACGCCATCAACCGCTTCCGGGACATCTGATGAGTGGCGAACCCCGCCCCAAGGACCGCCCGTGGCTCATGCGGACCTACGCCGGGCACTCCACCGCCGAGGCGTCCAACGAGCTGTACCGGCGCAACCTGGCCAAGGGCCAGACCGGTCTTTCGGTCGCCTTCGACCTGCCGACCCAGACCGGCTACGACCCCGACCACATCCTCGCCCGCGGCGAGGTGGGCCGGGTCGGGGTCCCGGTCTCCCACCTGGGCGACATGCGGCGGCTGTTCCAGGACATCCCGCTGGAGCAGATGAACACCTCCATGACCATCAACGCCACCGCCATGTGGCTGCTGGCGCTGTACCAGGTGGTCGCGGAGGAGCACGGCGCCGATCCGGCCAAGCTCCAGGGGACGACGCAGAACGACATCGTCAAGGAGTACCTGTCGCGCGGGACGCACGTCTTCCCGCCGGGGCCCAGCCTGCGACTGACCACCGACATGATCGCGTACACGGTCCACCACATCCCCAAGTGGAACCCGATCAACATCTGTAGCTACCACCTCCAGGAGGCCGGGGCCACTCCGGTGCAGGAGATCGCGTACGCCATGTCGACGGCGATCGCCGTCCTCGACGCGGTCTTCGACTCCGGGCAGGTGCCCGAGGAGCGCAAGGGCGATGTGGTGGCCCGGATCTCCTTCTTCGTGAACGCGGGCGTCCGGTTCATCGAGGAGATGTGCAAGATGCGCGCCTTCGGCCGCATCTGGGACCGCATCACCCGGGAGCGGTACGGCATCGAGAACCCCAAGCACCGCCGCTTCCGCTACGGCGTCCAGGTCAACTCGCTCGGGCTGACCGAGGCCCAGCCGGAGAACAACGTCCAGCGCATCGTGCTGGAGATGCTCGCCGTCACGCTCTCCAAGGACGCCCGCGCCCGCGCCGTCCAGCTGCCCGCCTGGAACGAGGCGCTGGGGCTCCCCCGGCCCTGGGACCAGCAGTGGTCTCTGCGCATCCAGCAGGTGCTGGCGCAGGAGAGCGATCTGCTGGAGTACGACGACATCTTCGCGGGCAGCCGCGTCATCGAGTCCAAGGTCAGCGAGCTGACCGGGGAGGCCGAGGCCGAGATCGAGCGCATCCAGGAGATGGGCGGGGCCATGGCCGCCGTCGAGTCCGGCTACCTCAAGGCGCAGCTGGTCGCCTCGCACGCCGCACGGCGGGCCCGGATCGAGGCGGGCGAGGAGAAGATCGTCGGCGTCAACTGCTACGAGTCCACCGAGCCCAATCCGCTCACCGCCGACCTGGACACCGCGATCATGACGGTGGACCCGGCGAACGAGGCCCGGGTGGTCTCCGCGCTGCACACCTGGCGCGAGCAGCGCGACGCACACCGCGCCGAGAGCGCCCTCTCGGCGCTCCGCAAGGCCGCCGCGGGCACCGACAACCTGATGGCCGCGACCGTGGAGTGCGCGCGCGCCGGGGTCACCACGGGCGAGTGGGCCTGGGCGCTGCGCGATGTGTTCGGCGAGTTCCGGGCCCCCACCGGGGTCGGCGGGGCGCCGCTGGCCGTCACCGCGGAGGCGGGCAGCGCGCTCGCCGCCGTACGGGAGAAGGTCGAGAAGACCGCGGCCGAGCTGGGCGGCGGGCGGCTGCGGCTGCTGGTCGGCAAGCCCGGCCTGGACGGGCACAGCAACGGCGCCGAGCAGATCGCCGTACGGGCCCGGGACGCCGGGTTCGAGGTGATCTACCAGGGGATCCGGCTCACCCCGGAGCAGATCGTGATGGCGGCCGTCGACGAGGACGTGCACTGCGTCGGCCTGTCGATCCTCTCCGGCTCGCACGCCGAGCTGGTACCCGACGTCCTGGAGCGGCTGCGGCTGGCCGGGGCGCAGGACATACCCGTCATCGTGGGCGGCATCATCCCGGCCGCGGACGCCGCCGCACTGCGCGCCGCGGGTGTCGCCGCCGTCTTCACCCCCAAGGACTTCGGTATCACGGAGATCATCGGCCGTATCGTCGACGAGATCCGTTCCGCGAACACGCTTCCCGCACTGGAGGTTCCCGCATGACCACGCCCGCCCCCGCAGACCGCGTGCTGCGGCCGCGCCGCTCCTGCCTGGCCGTGCCCGGTTCCAATCCGCGCTTCCTGGAGAAGGCCCAGGGCCTCCCGGCCGACCAGGTGTTCCTGGACCTGGAGGACGCGTGCGCGCCGCTGGCCAAGGAGGACGCGCGGCACTCCATCGTCAAGGCGCTGAACGAGGGCGACTGGACCGGCAAGACCCGGGCGGTGCGGGTCAACGACTGGACCACCCACTGGACGTACCGCGACGTCATCACGGTCGTCGAGGGCGCGGGCCCCAACCTGGACTGCATCATGCTGCCCAAGGTGCAGGACGCCCAGCAGGTGCAGGCGCTGGACCTGCTGCTCACCCAGATCGAGAAGACGATGGGCTTCGAGGTCGGCCGGATCGGCATCGAGGCGCAGATCGAGAACGCCAAGGGCCTGGTCAACGTCGACGACATCGCCGGTGCCTCGCCCCGGCTGGAGACCATCATCTTCGGCCCGGCCGACTTCATGGCGTCCATCAACATGAAGTCGCTGGTCGTGGGCGAGCAGCCGCCCGGCTACCCGGCGGACGCGTACCACTACATCCTGATGCGCATCCTGATGGCCGCCCGCACCCATGACCTCCAGGCCATCGACGGCCCGTACCTCCAGATCAAGAACCTGGACGGCTACCGCGAGGTGGCCGGGCGCGCGGCGGCGCTCGGCTTCGACGGCAAGTGGGTGCTGCACCCGGGCCAGGTGGAGGCGGCGAACGAGGTCTTCTCGCCGTCGCAGGAGGACTACGACCACGCCGAGCTGATCCTGGACGCGTACGAGTACTGCACGTCCGAGGCCGGCGGCATGAAGGGCTCGGCGATGCTGGGCGACGAGATGATCGACGAGGCCAGCCGCAAGATGGCGCTGGTCATCGCGGGCAAGGGCCGTGCGGCCGGGATGGCCCGTACGTCCACCTTCGAGCCCCCGGAGGCGTGAGCACGATGCAGTTCGGCCGCACTTACGAAGAGTTCGCGGTGGGCGACGTCTACCGGCACTGGCCGGGGAAGACGGTCACCGAGTACGACGACCATCTCTTCTGTCTGCTCACCATGAATCATCACCCGCTGCACATGGACAGCAACTACGCCGAGAAGACGACCGATTTCGGCAAGAACGTGGTGGTCGGGAACTACATCTACTCCCTGCTGCTCGGCATGTCGGTACCGGACGTCTCCGGAAAGGCCATCGCCAACCTGGAGGTCGAGTCGCTGAAGCACGTCGCGCCGACGTTCCACGGCGACACCATCTACGGCGAGACCGAGGTGCTGGACAAGACGCCGTCGAAGTCCAAAACCGACCGCGGAATCGTGTATGTGGAGACGAAGGGCTACAAGCAGGACGGCACCCTCGTGTGCGTCTTCCGGCGCAAGGTGATGGTGCCGACCGCCACGTACATCAAGGAGCGGGGCGGCGAGCAGCCGGGCCGCCCGGAGCTGGGAGGGCAGTGATATGGGCCGTCTGGCGCAGACCGAGGGGCTGACCGACATCCAGCGGGAGATCCTCGCCACGGTCAGGGAGTTTGTCGACAAGGAGATCCTGCCGGTCGCCACCGAACTGGAGCACCGCGACGAATACCCCACCCGGATCGTCGAGGGCCTGAAGGAGCTGGGCCTCTTCGGGCTGATGATCCCGGAGGAATACGGCGGTCTCGGCGAGTCACTGCTCACTTACGCACTGTGCGTGGAGGAGATCGCGCGTGGCTGGATGAGCGTGTCCGGCATCATCAACACGCACTTCATCGTGGCGTACATGCTGAAGCAGCACGGCACCCAGGAGCAGAAGGACTATTTCCTGCCCAAGATGGCCCTCGGCGAGATCCGCGGCGCCTTCTCGATGTCGGAGCCGGCGCTGGGCTCCGATGTGTCGGCGATCACCAGCAAGGCGGTGCCGGACGGCGACGAGTACGTGCTGACCGGCCAGAAGATGTGGCTGACCAACGGCGGCACGTCCACGCTGGTGGCGGTCCTGTGCCGGACCGGTGACCAGCAGGAGGGCGTCCCTCCGCACAAGTCCATGACGACCTTCCTGGTCGAGAAGGAGCCCGGCTTCGGCGAGGTCCGGCCCGGACTGACCATTCCCGGCAAGATCGAGAAGATGGGCTACAAGGGGGTCGACACCACCGAGCTCATCATGGACGGACTGCGCATTCCGGCCGATCGGGTGCTCGGCGGAACGACCAACCGCGGTTTTTACCAAATGATGGACGGAGTGGAGGTCGGCCGGGTCAATGTGGCCGCACGCGGCTGTGGCGTGGCACAGCGCGCATTCGAGCTGGGCGTTGCGTACGCACAACAGCGGCACACCTTCGGCAAGCCGATCGCCCAGCACCAGGCCATCCAGTTCAAACTGGCCGAAATGGGAACAAAGGTCGAGGCAGCTCATGCGATGATGGTCAATGCGGCCCGCAAGAAGGACGCGGGTGCGCGCAACGACCTCGAAGCGGGAATGGCGAAGTACCTGGCGTCCGAGTACTGCAAAGAGGTCGTGGAGGACGCCTTCCGCATCCACGGCGGGTACGGCTTCTCCAAGGAATACGAGATCGAGCGCCTCTACCGTGAGGCACCGATGCTTCTCATCGGCGAAGGTACCGCTGAGATTCAGAAAATGATTATTGGACGACGACTGCTGGAGGATTACCGAAGCCAAGGCTGATGTCCCTTTTGGGGCGGTATCCGAGAGAAGAAGGTCACACCGCGCCATGGGTCTTCGGCCACTGACAAGCCACCGACAGGCCCTGGCGCTTGCCCAGTTACCGCTCGCAACCGATACCATCCCGGGAAAGCCGCCGTCCCCAGTCTTGCGTCGCGGCATCCTCCGCTACGAAGGTCATCCATGCCCCACAGCCAATCCTCTGCACAACGCGGCCGCGTCCGCCTCGCGCGCGGAGCGTCGCCGTGGCTCCTCCCGACCGTCGCCACGGCGGCGGTCAGCCTCACCCGCGCCCGTCGCTCCGGACGCTGGGCGGCAGTCGCCGTGCCCGCCACCGCGCTCGCGGCGGGCATGCTGTGGTTTTTCCGCGACCCCGAGAGAGAGATCACTCAGGGCCGCGTCATCTCCCCGGCCGACGGCGTGGTGCAGAGCATCATGCCGTGGAAGGACGGGCGCACCCGCGTCGCGATCTTCATGAGCCCGCTCAACGTGCACGTGAACCGGGCTCCGCTGGCCGGCACCGTGACCTCCGTCGAGCACATCCCGGGCGGCTTCGTTCCCGCGTTCAACAAGGAAAGCGAGAACAACGAGCGGGTCGTCTGGCACTTCGACACCGAGCTGGGCGACATCGAGATGGTCCAGATCGCGGGCGCGGTCGCCCGCCGAATCGTTCCGTACGTGCCGCAGGGCACCAAGGTCGAACAGGGTGAGCGGATCGGTCTCATCCGCTTCGGCTCGCGCGTGGACGTCTACCTCCCCGAGGGTGTCGACGTCGCGGTCGAGGTCGGCCAGGCCACCACCGCGGGGGTGACTCGCCTTGACCGTGATTGATCCCGATACCCAGGCCGCCTGGGTCCCCGAGGCCGACGTGGACGCCGCCGACGAGACGGACGACATGCCGCTGTCGACCCGGCTGTCGATAGCGGACACCCTGACCCTGGGCAACGCGACGTGCGGCTTCCTGGCGGTCTACTTCACCACCACCGGCGTCCTCATCCCGCACCTCACGGGCAGCGAGGACGGCGGCATGACCCGCCACAGCGCCGCCTCGGCGGTCATGCTCATGCTGCTGGCGTCCGTCTTCGACCTCTTCGACGGGCTCGTCGCGCGGAAGCTGCGCAGCTCGGCCATGGGCGCGGAGCTGGACAACCTCTCCGACCTGATCAGCTTCGGGCTCGCCCCGGCGTACTTCGTCCTCGTCTGGGGCATGGTCGCCGACAGCCCCTACGAGCGGGTCTCGGTGGTGGGCGCGATCGTGGTGCTCCTGGCGGTGGTCCTCCGGCTGGCCAGATTCTCCTGCGTCACGCTGCGCGACGGCGTCTTCCAGGGCATGCCGAGCCCCTTCGGCGCGCTCACCGTCGTCTCGGTCGTCCTGCTGGGCCTGCCCTTCGTGCCGACCCTGCTGGCGATCCTTGGCGTGGCGTGGCTGATGGTGAGCCGCGTCGAGTACCCCAAGCCGCGCGGCCGCCTCGCCGTGGCCATGCTCGGCTGGATCGTGACCAGCATGGCGCTGCTGGCCGCCTGGGCCTTCGAGGCCCCCGGCGGCGAGCTCCTGCTCCAGTCGGCGTGCGCCCTCCAGGTCGTCATGGGCGCGGTGATCCCCCTCTTCGCCACCGCCCGTCGCGTCAACGCCTTCCGCGACAACCGCCGCGAGGCGAGGGCGGCCCAGCTGCCGTAGCCACACCCGAAATGCTGTGGGCCCCGAGCTTCCCGCTCGGGGCCCACAGCGTTTCCGGGTTGCGGCTGGCGTTACTCCCCGACGTCGAGGATCCGCACCGGCTGCCCCTTCCACCCGTCCGCCGCAGCCGTCGCGACCACCGCCCCGGCAGGACGCTCAGGCGTCGGCTGCGCCACGTACGCGGTGTGGGCAGCCGCCCAGCCGTCAGCGTCGCGGGCCACCGCCAAGGCGGCAGGCAGGTCGAGGTCAAGGACGGTGAGGCTGGGCAGGGCGGCGATGTGCTCTGCCGTTCCAGGGCGGGCCCGGTCCGCCTCTACGAGGGCACAGGCCGGGGCGTAGAGGAACCAGCCCGGTTCGGCGTGAGCACGATGGATCAGCCGCGAGAGCAGGACATTGCCGCGCCCGGCGGCCACCATGGCCGTGTCGTCCAGCACGACGTGCAGAGCTTCGGTCACCGGGTGTCCGTCTCGGCCAGACGCCGATCCAGCTCGGCGTCCAGGTCGGCCACCTCGGCTTCGCTGGGGTTGTAACCGTTCCACCCCTGTAGCACGGCGCGAGCTTGCTCAGCGCGCTCTGCCCGCTCGGCAGGGGTGAGCAGGGTGTCGGCGAGGCGGGCCAGATACGCCCGCAGGGAAAGCCCTTCCGAAGCCGCTATCTCGGCCAGCCGATCTCGCGCCTCGGTGGGAATTCGGACGTTGGCGTCGGACACGGTGATGCTCCCTCCACTCATGACCCTCAGGGTACGGGTACGCACCCGTACCCGTACCCGAATTCGGGAGATGTGGCGGAGTCAGCCGAGGAAATCCGCCGCCAGGCGTTCGGCGGTGCGCTCCAGGAGGGGGCCCGCCTCGGCGATGCAGCGGGTGGGGTCCGGTTCCAGGTCGGTCAGGGCGTACGCGCGGCGGATCCCCGCGCCGCCCAGGGCGGCCGGGGAGAGGGCGAGGCGGCCGCAGACCGCGACCACGTCGATGTCCCGCGCCCGCGCCGCCGCCGCGACGCCTGCCGGGGCCTTGCCGTGCAGGGTCTGCTCGTCCAGCGAGCCCTCCCCCGTGATCACCAGGTCGGCCCCCTCCAGCGCGGCGGAGAAGCCCAGGACGTCCAGCATGACGTCGATCCCGGGGCGGAACGCCGCGCCGAGGCCCAGCAGGGCGCCGAAGCCGATGCCGCCCGCGGCGCCCGCGCCCGGCGCGGCCGCGTACTCGGCGGCCCGGGG
>NZ_RIBZ01000813.1:0-14317 GCF_003721215.1 Streptomyces botrytidirepellens | reverse complement strand
GGCCACTTCGGCCGCGAGGACTCCGACTTCACCTGGGAGCGCACCGACCGCGTCGACGCCCTCCGCGCGGCGGCCGGTCTGTAGCCCGCAGCTTCTCCTGACCCCACCGACCGCTCCCAAGGAGGATCCCGACGTGCGCATCGCCGTCACCGGATCGATCGCGATAGACCATCTGATGGCCTATCCCGGTCGGTTCGCCGAGCAACTGATCGCCGGACAGCTCGACAAGGTCTCGTTGTCCTTCCTCGCCGACGATCTGGACGTCCGGCGGGGAGGCGTCGCCGCGAACATCGCCCTCGCCCTGGGCAGGCTCGGGCTCACCCCTCTCCTCGTCGGCGCGGCCGGGGTCGACTTCGCCGCCTACGGCTGCTGGCTGCGGTCCAACGGCGTGGACACGGAATCGGTGCGGGTCAGCGAGACACGCAGGACCGCGCGTTTCGTGTGCACGACGGACGCCGACCAGAACCAGATCGCGACCTTCTACGCCGGTGCCATGGCCGAGGCGAAGGAGATCGCGCTCGAACCGACCGTGCAGCGCGCCGGGGGACTCGACCTCGTGGTGATCGCCCCCAACGACCCCGAGGCCATGCTGCGGCACACCGACGAGTGCCGCAGAAAGGGGCACGCCTTCGCCGCCGACCCCTCGCAGCAGCTCGCCCGCACCAGCGGGGACGAGGCGCGCAGGTTGGTCGAGGGCGCCCGCTACCTGTTCACCAACGCCTACGAGGCGGCGATGCTCCGGGAACACACCGGATGGAGCGACGCCGACATCCTGGACCGGGTCGGCACCTGGATCACCACGGACGGAGCCGAGGGCGTCCGCGTCGCGGCGGCGGGGCGGCCGACGCTGGAGATCGCCGCCGTCCCGACGTCCGGGGTGGTCGACCCCACCGGCGGCGGCGACGCGCTGCGCGCCGGATTCCTCGCCGGACTCGCCTGGGGGCTCGGCCACGAGCGGGCCGCCCAACTCGGCTGCGCCCTGGCCACGGTGGTCCTGGAGTCGGTCGGCACCCAGGAATACCAGCTCTCCGCGGACGACCTGGTGAGCAGGCTGGACAAGGGCTACGGCGGCGAGGCCGCCCAGGAACTCGAACCCCACCTGGCGGGGTCGGCATGACCGCGCCACCCCGGCCGCACCCGACCGGACGCGTCCTCGCCGAACCCCCGGTCGCTTCCCCGACGCGAGCTCGCGCACCGCGCCGGAACCTGGCCGAGGTGCTCGGCGCGGGCGAGCGCTCGTACTCCTTCGAGTTCTTCCCGCCGAAGAACGAGGCGGGGGAGCGGACCCTGTGGAACGCGATCCGGCGCATCGAGCAGTACGCGCCCACCTTCGTCTCGGTGACCTACGGAGCGGGCGGCTCGTCGCGGGACCGGACCATCGGGCTGACCAAGCGGATGGCCGCGGAGACCACCCTGCGGCCGGTCGCCCACCTCACGGCGGTCGGGCACTCGATCGGCGAACTGCGGAACATCATCGGCCAGTACGCGGACGCCGGAATCCTCGACGTCCTCGCCCTGCGCGGCGACCCGCCCGGCGACCCCCGCGGGCCCTGGCTCGCGGAACCGGACGGGCTGACCTACGCGAGCGAACTGGTGGCGCTCATCCGTGAGTCGTGCGACTTCAGCGTCGGAGTGGCGGCCTTCCCGGAGCGCCACCCGCGCTCCCCGGACTGGGACAGCGACATCCGCCACTTCGTGGCCAAGTGCCGGGCGGGCGCCGACTACGCCATCACCCAGATGTTCTTCGACGCCGAGGACTATCTGCGGCTGCGCGACCGGGTGGCGGCCGCGGGCTGCGACATCCCGATCATCCCCGAGATCATGCCCGCGACCGACTTCCGCCAGGTGCGCCGCTTCGCCGAACTGAGCGACGCCCACTTCCCCGACGACCTCGCCTGGCGGCTGGAGGCCGCGCAGGGCGACGCCGACGAGGGGCGCCGGATCGGGGTCGACCATGCCACCGCCATGGCCCGGCGGCTGCTGGACGAGGGCGCGCCGGGCCTGCACTACATCACGCTCAACCGATCGACCGCGGCGCTGGAGATCCATCGGAATCTGGCGCCACGACCCGTCCACCACACGCCTCGCTGATCGCGGCGGGGTCCCAGTAGTAGGGCCGGATCTCGCGGATGCGGCCGTCCCGGAGGGTCACCGTCTGCACGATGGAGGTGACCACTTCGCGGCCGGTCGCCCGCGAGACGAAGCGCACCCGGTTGGTCGCCACCACGGTGTCGCGGTCGACCAGCTGCCGCTGTTCGAGGAATTCCATCGACTGCCACAGCTCGCCCATGACCGCGATGAACCGCTCCATGCCCTCGGGCCCGTGCCACACGCCCGTGAAGGGCAGACCCGGCGCCTGGTGCAGCTCCACCTCCGGGTCCAGGCACGCGGCGATCTCCTCGAAGCCGGCCCGGCCCGGACCGCCCGCCGTGACATAGGCGCGCTCGGCCTCGTAGAACCGCTGCATCACGGCGATGGCGCTGTCGTTCGAAGACATGGTGTGACGACTCCCGGGGAAACTTCGGACGCTTCGTTCTCGTATCCCAGCCAAGCGCCCGGGCCCCCGCATTGCTGGCGGGATTCGGTCATCGCGCTCCGCGGCCGCGCCCAGCAGGAAGACTGTCGGCCATGGACCAGACCGAACTGCCCCTCGACCTGCCCGGCGATCCCGCGGGCGCCGGGGACGCGCCGCACACCGCCCACGACGCCGTCCCCGCCCTCGCGGACCTGGACTGGCCCGCGCTGTACGCCCAGCTGAACGAGAACGGTGTGGCCCTCACCCCTCCGCTGCTCTCCCGCGCGCAGTGCGAGACGCTCATCGGCACCTTCGACGACCCGGCACTGTGCCGCTCGACCGTGGTGATGCAGCGCTACGACTTCGGCCGCGGTACCTACAAGTACTACGCCGACCCCGCCGCCGTACCGCTCGTCCAGACCCTGCGCGAGAAGCTGTACCCGCCGATGGCGTGGATGGCCAACCAGTGGGCGCCCCTGCTGAACGAGCGCACCTTTCCCGCCACCCTGGACGAACTGCTCGCCGAATGCGCGGACAACGGCCAGCGCCGGTCCACCCCGCTCATCCTCGACTACGGCCCCGGCGACTACGCCTGTCTGCACCAGGACATCTACGGGGACATCGTCTTTCCGCTCCAGATCGCCTTCATGCTGGGTGAGCCCGGCCAGGACTTCACCGGCGGGGAGAACGTCTTCGTTGAACAGCGTCCCCGCTCCCAGTCCCGCGCCATCGTCCTCACCCCACGCCTCGGCCAGGGCATGATCTTTCCCGTCCGCCACCGGCCCGTGCGGGGATCGCACGGCTACCGCCGCCACCCCATGCGGCACGGCACCAACGCCGTGACGTCGGGGCGCCGGACCACGCTCGGCGTCATCTTCCACAACGCGCGCTGACCCGGCACCGCCCCGGGCTCACGTCATCGCCCGGCCTCCCGATCGGTGAGGCCGGTGACGCGCATGGTGATGTTCAGGCGCCCCGAGGCGAGCCCGGTGGCGGGGTCGGCGGTGCCCTCGTACACCTTGGGCACGCCGTGGTAGACGTACCGGGAGGGGCCGCCGAAGACGAACAGGTCGCCGGAGGCGAGTTCGATGTCGGTGTAGGGCTTGGTGCGGGTTTCGGTGTTGCCGACGCGGAAGACGCAGGTGTCGCCGATGGACAGCGAGACGACCGGAGCCGAGGACCGCTCGTCCTTGTCCTGGTGCATGCCCAGCTTGGCCTGACCGTCATAGAAGTTGATCAGCGCGGTGTCCGGGGTGTACGCGGCCGCGCCCTCGGTGTCGCCGTAGGCGTCCAGCAGCGCGCGGCGGCCCAACTGGACCATCCAGTCGGGGAATTCGGCGACGCGCTCGCCGTTCACATCGTCGGCGGTGCGGGTGTACTTGTAGGGCTGCCAGTGCCAGCCGATGCACACCGTCTGCACCGACATGACGCCACCGCGCGGCAGGCGGGTGTGGCGGATGGGGACCGGGCCGGTGGCCCAGGCGCGGCAGGCGGTGACGAGTTCGCGCTGCTGTTCCGGGGTGAGCCAGCCGGGCAGGTGCACGGCGCCGGGGGAGATCTCCATGGCGGGGCGGGGGATCAGGGCGGTCATGCGGTGCTCCCGGGCGGTGGGTAGGAGGTGACCCAGCGGTGGCGTACGGCCCAGGTGCCGCCCTCGGCGGTGGCACCGCGCAGGCCGTGCAGCGTGTCCGGCCCGGCCAGCGCGGGGAGGCGGGAGTCCCTGAGCGCGGCGAAGGCGACCGTGCGGGCCGGGTCCCAGTCGGTGGAGTGGCGCAGCCGGCGGGCCAGCTGGGCGAAGCCGAGCGGGGCCGCGGCCATGACCCAGGCGTCGGGCTCCTCGGCGGTCAGCCGACGCGCGGGGCGCAGCCAGGACGCGGCGCTCTCCGGCCAGTCCACTGTGGCGAGGACCCTTCCGCCGCGCGCCTTCCAGGCTGCCGCGAAGGCGTCGGCGGCGGCGCGGGAGGCCGGGTCGCGGCTGTGGCCGACGGCGACGGTCTCGATGCGGCTCCTCGCGGGGGTCAACAGCCCTACGAGGGCGTCGAGTTCGGGGGCGGTGTGCGGGGCGGGGCACGGCAGCTCGCCGTACGCGGCCAGCTCCTCCGCGGGGATCAGGGGCGATCCGGATGCCGGTGGTCCCGTGAGACTGCTCATGGTGTGGTGGTGTTCTCCCGGTTGGCTTTCCACAGGGCGTACTTCCGGGGCAGGCACACGGCGCACGGCCGGTATCCGGCCGCGATCGCGGTGGCCTCGTCCACGAAGAACACCCGGTGTTTCACGTAGTGGCCGCGGGCGATGGCCCGCAGCGCGGAGGGGCAGTCCAGACGCCCGTAGAGCCGCATGCCCCGGTGACCGCCGAGACTGCCCGGAGTGGCGCTGCGATACGGCACCCCGTCGGGGCCGATCAGGGTGTGCGGGCGCCGCTCCGGGAGCCGGGCGGGGTCGGCCGGGGCGGGAGTCATGCGGCGTCGTGGAAGACGAGGCCGAGGGTGTGGCGGTGTCCGGAGCGGACGGTGCTCACGCCGTGCCGCATGGGCCCGTTCGCCCAGCCGCGCTTGGAGGCCACGGGGCGGTCCCGGGTGGTGAAGATCAGCCCGTGGCCCTTGGGCAGGGTGGTGGACGAGCCCCTCGACTGGGCGCGGGGGCGCTGCTCGGTCATGATGAACTCACCGCCCGTGAAGTCCTCGCCGGGGGCGTCGAGGCCGACCACGACCTGGAGCGGGAAGAGCATCTCGCCGAACACGTCCCGGTGCAGGGCGTTCCAGTCGCCGGGACCGTAACGCAGCAGGATCTGGGCGGACTTGGCCTGCCCCGCCTCGTGGCACATCGTCAGCCACTCCTCGAGGGTGTCCGGCCAGGGCGCGGGCCGGTCCAGCTTGCGGGCCCAGTCGCGGGCGATGGGCAGCAGCCGCGGATAGAACGCCCCGCGCAGCTCGCGGACCAGGTCCGGGAGGTCGTGGGTGAAGTAGCGGTACTGGCCCGAACCGAAGCGGTAGCGGGCCATGTCGATGGTCGTGCGGAAGCGCTCGGCCTCGTCGTACAGTCCGGCGATGCGGTGGCATTCGCCGGGGGTGAGGAGCGGCCCGGTGAGCGCGTGGCCGAACTCGCCCAGTTCGTCGGTGAGCGCGTCCCAGTCGTCCGCCGCGACGCGGTCGGCCACCTGGCCCTGGGTCGCGGAGCTGATGGTGTCGGTCATGAGGTGCCGTTCCTTTGCGGTGCCGCGGACTCGTGTGCGTGCTCCAGGTCCAGCAGCTGTCGCTTGCGCTCCAGGCCACCGGCGTATCCGGTCAGTGCGCCGCTGGCACCGATCACCCGGTGGCAGGGGCGGACGACCAGCAGCGGGTTGGCCCCGATCGCCGTGCCGACGGCGCGGACCGCGGCGCGCGGGGCATCGATCCGGGCGGCGATGTCGCCGTAGCTGAGGGTCGTGCCGTAGGGGATGGACTCCAAGGACGTCCAGACGCGCTGCTGGAAGGCGCTGCCGCCGGTGACGTACTCGATGTCGAAGCGGGTCAGCTTGCCGTCGAAGTACGAGCGGAGCTGGCGCGTGATGTCGGCGAAGGCGTCCGCGTCCTCGGTCCAGCCGTCCTGGACGGTGGGGCGGCGCTTCTGCTCCGGCACCGACAGGGAGGCCAGTGCGGTGCCGCCCTTCGCGGTCGCCGACTCCTCGCCGACCAGGAGCAGTTCGCCCAGGGGGCTGTCCATCGTGGTGTAGACCGTCATCGGCCTCGTTCCTCCGGTGATTGTCGAGGTGTGCCGGTGCGGGTCACATGAGGGTCGGCTGGAGCACGCCCTCGTGGGTGAGGAGCTGCACCTTGCGCTCGACCCCTCCGGCGTAGCCGCGCATGGTCCCGTCCGCGCCGATCACCCGGTGGCAGGGCCGCACCAGCAGCAGCGGGTTCGCGCCGATCGCCGTGCCCACGGCCTGGACCTGCCCGCGGGGGACGCCCAGCCCTTCGGCGAGCTGCCCGTAGGTGGTCGAGGTGCCGTACGGGATCTCCTCCAGCGCGTGCCACACGCGCTGCTGGAAGTCCGTGCCGCCGCCGGGCGTGAACGGGATGTCGAAGGCGGTGAGTCCGCCGTCGAAGTACGCCCTCAGCTGCCGGGCGACCTCCGCGAACCGGTCGGGTGCGCGGCGCCACTCGGGCCGTACGGCCGGGGCGTTCTTCTGCCCGGGCATGGACAGCGAGGTCAGGGTGAGGGTGTCGTCCGGTGTCTCTTCGCCCACCAGGAGCAGTTCGCCCAGGGGGCTGTCCAGCGTGGTGTAGATGGTCATCGTCGTGCTCTCATCGCTCGTCCGCTGTGGCTTCATTGTCAACGATGGGGGGTCGCGGCCGGGAATGCTGGCGGTATTCGGACATCACGCTGGGGTACGGCGCCGGGCGGCGGTGGCTTCGGCGGCGGCCCGCCAGAAGTGGTGCATGGCGTACGTGCGCCACGGCCGCCAGCCTGCCGCGTCCCCGGGCCCGGCGCCCGTGTGCCGCATACCCGCCTGGACGGCCACATCGCCGGTGAGCAGCACCTCCGGGTCGCCGAGCGCCCGCATACGGATGTAGCCCGCCGTCCACGGGCCGATGCCGCGCAGGCCGAGCAGCGTCCGCTCGGCGTGGTCGCGGTCGGCACCGGGGTCCAGCGCGACGGTGCCGACCGCGAGGGCCGCGGTGAGCGCGCGCAGCGTGCGGCGGCGGGATTCGGGCATCCCCAGCTCACCCAGCGCGGCGTCGGCCAGCACCTCGGCCGTGGGAAAGAGGCGGGTCAGCCCGCCGCCGGGCATCCGCAGCGGCTGCCCGTACGCGGCCACGAGCGCGCTGCCGAGCCGGCGCCCGGCCGCCACCGAGACCTGCTGGCCCAGTACGGCGCCGGACGGCCGGCTCGTGCGGATCCGCGGCGCCCGGGGCGCGCAGCCCGGGGCGCCGGGACACCAGCGGGGCCAGAGCCGGGTCGGTGGCCAGGCGTTCGTCGACCGCGTAGGGGTCGGCGTCGAGGTCGAACACGCGGCGATCCGCTGCGTCGCCGTGGTCAGGTCGCGCGGACAGCTCAGACGCAGTCGGCACCCCAGCCAGCCCCCAGGGCCTCGCCGACCTCGGCGATGCCGGTGCCGTGCGGCAGGCGCAGCGTGCGCCGGTAGACGCGTGCACCACGCTCCCCGGTGAGCTGCGCGATGCCGTCGACGGCCCGGTTGCCGAGGTAGTCGAAGACCTCGGTGGCGGCGTACGGGCCTCGGTAGGCCAGCCGCAGCGGCACCCCCGCCGCCCCGTCCGCCGAGCCGGGTGCCCCGAACCGTGCGGAGGGCCCCGGCCTCGGCTCCCGCAGACGGCTGGGGGTGGCGGCGTAGGTCTGCCGGACGGTGTCGTTGAACTGCCGCACACTGGAGAACCCGGCCGCGAAGGCGATCTCGGGGGCCTGCATGTCCGTCGTCTCCAGCAGGATCCGTGCCGTGTGCGCGCGCTGGGCGCGCGCACACGGCGATGGGCCCGGCGCCCACCTCGGCGTCCAGCTGCCGCTGCACCTGCCGCGCGCTGTACCCCAGCCGCGCGGCCAGCCCGGCCACGCCTTCGCGGTCGACGATGCCGTCCGAGATCAGCCGCATGGCGCGGCCGACCGCGTCGGCACGGGCGGTCCACTCGGCGGAGCCGGGCACGGCGTGATCACTTTCCCACTGTGCGGCGGCCCGCGGCGGTGCGTCGGCGGGAATCGGACCTCGCGCTGACCACCGGCTGGAGGCCGCGCTCCCGCGCTCAGCGGGCGTTGCGGAAGATCACGCCCGGTGGCGGGGGGCGCGGATGCCGTCGATGATGCGGGTCCAGTTGTCGCCGCCGTGCCCGTCGTCGATCGCGCGCCGGTAGTGCGCCTGAACGGCTTCCGGGAGCGCGAGGTCGAGGCCGAGCGACGCGCTGGTTTCCACGATGTGGTCGGACGTCGCGCCCATCATCGTGACGGTGCTGAGGTCGCCCGGATGCTCCCCGGCATCCAGCGCGGCGCCGGGAGTCTCCTCGCCCGCCGCCACGATCGCGCCGACCGAGTCGGTGAGG
Organism: Streptomyces botrytidirepellens; assembly: GCF_003721215.1. Classification (NCBI taxonomy): domain Bacteria; kingdom Bacillati; phylum Actinomycetota; class Actinomycetes; order Kitasatosporales; family Streptomycetaceae; genus Streptomyces; species Streptomyces botrytidirepellens. Next base: position 5,773 of record NZ_RIBZ01000813.1, on the reverse strand, counting down.
GCGAGCAGCTCCGGCAGCACCTCCTGGGCCTTCATCCCCACACTGTCCAGCATCGCGGTCGCGTGCATCAGCCCGGACAGGGTGGTGAGGAACAGCGCGAGCTGGGCCTGGTACATCATCTGGGCGAGGCCCGGATCGTTGCCCAGATACTTCGGCGCGCCGAGCAGCGCCAACGCCGCCCGGTGGCGCTCCAGCGCCTCGTCGGGGCCGCTGTAGTAGATGTACGACGCCTCCGTGCCGACCATCGGCGCCGGGACCATGACACCGCCGGTGAGGAAGGTGGCACCGTGGCCCGCTGCCCACGTGCTCGCCTCGCGCGTCCGGTCGGGAGTGTCCGAGCTGAGGTTGACGAGCGTCCGCCCGGAGAGCGATCCGGAGGCGCTGCCCAGGATGTCGTACATCGCGCGGTAGTCGGTGAGGCTGAGGATCACCAGCTCGCTCGCCTCGACCGCCGCGGCCGGGGTGGCCGCGAGCGTGGCGCCGTCGGCGACGACGCCGTCCGCCCGGCCGGCGGTGCGGTTCCAGACGGTGACCGGATGACCGGAGGCCAGCAGGGCGCGGGTCATGGCCTGGCCCATCGGGCCCAGCCCGAGGACGGTGACGGGGCTCATCCGCCCGGAGAATGAGGTGAGTTGTTCGTTCACCCCTCCATGATCGGAGCGCCCCACTACTCTCGGAAGTACCCACTAAATACTGCGGTACTTACCTTTTTGTAAGGAGCGGCACAGCGATGGACAGGACTCCGAGAAGCGGTCCCTACATCTGCGGCATCGACGCCGCCCTCGACGTGGTGAGCGGCAAGTGGAAGGGGCTGATCCTCTGGGAACTCGACGCCCACCGTGTACGCCGCTTCTCCGAACTCCGCCGCGGCCTCCCGGGCGTGACGGAGAAGATGCTGACCCAGCACCTGCGCGAGATGGAGAAGGACGGCCTCGTGCACCGCGAGGTCTACGCCGAAGTGCCGCCCCGCGTGGAGTACTCCCTGACCGAGCACGGCCACACCCTCAACCAAGCACTCGGCCCGCTCGGCGCCTGGGGCGTCGACCGGATCCGCCGCGAGGGCTCCGAAGTGGTCGACGTGCCCGAGACCGCACACTGACGCTTTCCACCGCGGGCGCTCCGTTCAGGGGGTGCGGCTCCGGGTGCGCTGGCGGTGGCCCCTGACGTCGGGGCGGCCTACGTGGCCCGTCGGGCGCTGAGTCTCGCCGAGCCAGAGCTGGGGGACGTGGCTGCGGACCGCGTCGACCACCGGCTGCTGGTTGGGGGCGGTGAGGGGGACGCGGTGGTGCAGGCGGGGGAGGCCGGGGTGCAGGGGGTCCTCGTCGCGGACCAGGCCCCATAGGACCGGGTCGTCCCGGTCGATGGGGCCGTTGGGGTACAGCTCCAGGGAGTAGATCTTCCCCTTGCGCCCGAACTCGCTCCAGTGGAGGGCGATTCCGGCGAGGCCGTGCCAGGGAATGACGTTCCGCAAGTCTCCCTTTTCGAGCCAGAGGCCCGTGTGGTCGATGAGGATCCTGTTGCGGCGGTTCGCCCAGAAGGGCACGAAGAGGATGACTCCGAGGACACCGAGGGCCACCATGAACGCGAGGCCCACGAACCCGCTGACGGTGGACTCTCCCTTCTGCTGCTCCGTGGCGACCAGGACGGCACCGAAGATGCCGAAGGCGCCGATGGCCATGAGGACGAGGGAGCAGGGGAGCCCGGTCATGGCGCTGCGGCGGCCGATGCGTATGACCGTGGCGTTCGGCGCGGGGGAGGGCGTGTACGGCGACGACATGGTGCGTGAGCTTAGTTGGCCCCGATGCCCGGCCCTCCGTAGGGCCGGGCATCCCGCGGAAGAGGGGTCAGACGGTGAGCAGGGCCTTGATGGCGCGGCGCTCGTCCATGGCCCGGTACGCCGCGGCGGCCTCGTCGAGCGGGAGGGTGAGGTCGAAGACCTTGCCCGGGTTGATCTTCCGCTGCCAGATCAGGTCGATCAGCTCGGGCAGGTACTGGCGCACCGGGGCCGGGCCGCCGACCAAGTGGACCTGGGAGAAGAAGAGTTCCTCGCCGCTGAGGGAGACGTCGTGGTTGACGCCCACGAAGCCGACGTGTCCGCCGGGGCGGGTGCTCCGGATGGCCTGCTCCATGGACTCCTGGGTGCCGACCGCCTCGACGACGGAGTGGGCGCCCAGGCCGCCGGTCAGCTCCTTGATCTTCGCCGCGCCGGCGTCGCCGCGTGTGGTGACGATGTCGGTGGCGCCGAACTCGCGGGCGAGCCGCTGGCGCGGCTCGTGGCGGCTCATCGCGATGATCCGCTCCGCGCCGAGCTGCTGGGCGGCCAGGACCGCGAGCAGGCCGACCGCGCCGTCGCCGACGACCGCGACCGTCTTGCCCGGCCCGGCCTCGGCGGCGACCGCGCCGAACCATCCGGTGCCCAGCACGTCCGAGGCGGCCAGCAGGCTCGGGATCAGGTCGGCGTCCGGCGTGCCCGGCAGGGGGACGAGGGTGCCGTCGGCGTGGGGGATCAGGGCGCGCTCGGACTGGGTGCCGACCTGGGCCATGAACACGCGGTGGACGCAGGACGAGGGGTAGCCGGAGCGGCAGATCTCGCAGGTGCCGCAGGAGGCGACGAACGAGCCGAGGACGAACTGGCCGGGCTTGACGGTCTCGACCCCGCTGCCGACCTCCTCGACGACGCCGACGTACTCGTGCCCCATCGGCACGGGCTCGTCGACGGAGTCGATGCCGCAGTAGGGCCACAGGTCCGAGCCGCAGACGCAGGCCGCCGACAGCCGGATGATCGCATCCGTCGGGGCGGTGATCTTCGGGTCGGCGACCTCCTCCACCCGGACGTCGCCGGGAGCGTGCAGAACAGCAGCGCGCATGAGGGTTACTCCTAAGGATCAGTGAATAAGGCGGTTCAGGTGTTTTCGGGGTGTGCGGCGGCCGCACGGGCGACGACCGCGCCGCCCGTGGGTGCCGCTGATCGGCGTCGTTGGATGACGGCGATCGCGATCGTGGGGATCAGCGTGAGCGCGGCGATGGCGGTGCCCACGGCGGCGGGACCCGTGACTCCCAGCGGGGAACCGAGGGCCAGACCGGCGATCCAGGAGCCGACGGCGGTGCCGAGGTTGAACGCCGATACGGTCAGCGCGGACCCCAGGGTGGGGGCCCGGCCCGCGAAGCGGACGCCCAGGGAGATCAGCACCGGGTTGGCGCCGAGCCCGAACAGTCCCAGCAGCGCGACCAGCGCGATCGTGGGTACGGCGTCACCGGACAGCAGGCAGATCGCCAGCAGCAGGACCGTGGTCGCCGCGGCGGCCACGATCGTCGTGGCGTGCGGACGGTGGTCTCCCAGACGGCCTCCCACCAGGAAGCCCGCCAGGGCGCCGACACCGAAGCCGCCCAGGACCAGCGGCACCAGACCGGCGGCCAGCTGGGCCCGGTCGGTCAGCAGCGGCGAGACGTAGGAGTACGTCGACAGCACACCGCCGGTCGTGGTCGCGCAGGCCGCCAGCGCCAGCCACAGGCGCCCCGAGCGCAGGGCGGACAGCTCGGTACGGACCGAGATCACCTCGTGCACGGAGGCATCGCGCGGAACATGGCGGCCGATGAGCGCCATGGCGGCCACCGCGAGGGCTGCGAGCGCCCAGAACGGTCCCCGCCACCCCATGACCTGTCCGGCGAAGGCGCCGAGCGGCACACCGACGACGTTGGCGAGCATCGCACCGGAGCCCACGACGCCCAGGGCACGGGAGCCCGCGGCGGGACCGGCGGCACGGGCGGCCACCACGTTGGCCACGGCCCAGAACGCGCCGGTCGCCAGCGCCGTCAGGAACCGCGCCGCCAGCAGCAGCGCGAAGCTGTTGCCGAGAGCCACGACGACGTGCCCGGCCGCGAAGACGCCCAGGGCCAGGACCAGCGTCGACCGTCTGGGCAGCCGCAGCGTGAGCATCGCCATCAGCGGCGCGCCGACGATCATCCCGACCGCGAAGACCGTGACCAGCAGCCCGGCCTGCGCCACGCTGATCCGCACATCGCCCGCGATCTCCGGAAGCAGGCCCGCCACCACGAACTCGGTCGTGCCCATCAGGAACGTGCCCAGGGCGAGCACGTACACGACGAGCGGAAGCCGGGTGGGTGGTTGCTCGCGGTCACCGACGCCTCGTACGTCGGCGGGGGCGTGGAGGGTTCCTCCTCGCGTGGTCATACATCGTCTCCGCAGCGGATCGAACTTCATGGTGCGCACCCCACGAAACCCCTCCCGTCGCAGGCGCGGGAGGCCGCGTTTATGGGGGGTACAAGCTCAACCCCCCTCCGCCGGGATCCGGGCCGTAGCGTGGAAGGCATGGAACACCGCTCCGACAACCGCGCCGACATCCGTGACTTCCTCGCCCGTCGGCGCGCCCAGCTCACCCCGGAGCAGGTCGGGCTGCCCACCAGCGCTCGGCGCCGGGTGCCCGGGCTGCGCCGCGAGGAGGTCGCGGTCCTCGCGGGAGTGAGCACCGAGTGGTACACCCGGCTGGAGAAGGGCCACATCAGCGGCGTGTCCGAGGACGTCCTCGACGCGGTGGCCCGCACCCTCCAGCTGAGCGAGGACGAACGAACCTACCTGTTCGACCTGGCCAAGGCCGCCCAGCCCCGCCCCGCGGCCCGGCGCCGCCGCAAGGCCGTCGACGTCCCGCCCCGCGTCCAGTGGCTGCTCGACTCCATGACCCTGTCCGCGGCGTTCGTCAGCAACGGCCGCCTGGACATGGTGGCCACCAACGCGCTCGCCCGCGCCCTCTTCGCGCCGATGTTCCACAGCCACACCACGGACGAACGCGGTCACCCCAACTTCGCCCGGTTCTACTTCCTCGACCGGGGCTCACACGACTTCGTCGACAACTGGGACGACGGCGCCGAGATCACCGTCGCACTGCTGCGCGCCGAGGCCGGGAGGTTCCCCCACGACAAGGCGCTGCGCGAGCTGGTCGGCGAGCTGTCCACGGTCAGCGCCGAGTTCCGCACCCGCTGGGCCGCCCACAACGTGCGCATCCACCACGGCGGCGTCAAACGCTTCCACCACCCCGACGCGGGTCCCCTGGAACTCACCTACCAGCCGCTGAACCTGCCCATGTCCGCCCACGAGGCACACTCCCTGACCATCTACACCGCCGAGCCCGGTACCGCGGACGAAGACCGGCTCAAGCTCCTCGCCAGCTGGTCGGCGACCCGATCCGAGGCAGCAGGCCCTCCCGCGGACAGGGACCTCTAGGCCCACTTCACGGCCCGGGATTCGCCGGGCCCGGGCCGTGGGTATGTGTTTCCGGAACGCCGCGCACCAGGAACCGCGCCCGCACCATCGCTCACTCCGCTCCACGTGTCACCGTCGTGCACCGCCGTCGTACGCCACGCCACGCCACGGAGGAGATGTCCATGCGCCGTAGCTCAGGCCCCCTGGCCGCTGTGATCGCGTTCCTCACCTTCCTCGGGCTGCTGCTGCCCACCGGTGCCACCGCCGCCACCGACGACGCCGCCACCGGGGCCGCGCGGGCGGGCGGGGCCGTCGGCCCGTTGCCGTCCGTCGTCCCGCGCCCGCAGGAGATGGCCCGGCTGGGCCCCGACGTCAGGGTGCCCTCCGACGTGCGCGTGGTCTACGGCGACGGGGTGGACCAACCCACGCGCGAACTCGTCGCCTCCGTCTTACGCCAGGCCGGGGCGCGGCACCTGCGGGGCGGCTCCGGGCCGGGGCTGACGGTCACCGTCGGGCGGCTCGCCGACGCGCCGGTCGCGAAGGCGCTGCGGGCCG
>NZ_RIBZ01000811.1:0-14227 GCF_003721215.1 Streptomyces botrytidirepellens | reverse complement strand
CCGCGGCCGCCTCGCGGCCGAGCCGCGCGGCGCCACCCCGGTCCAGACCCCGGCCGCGGCGTCGGCCGCTGCCTCGGCTTCGGCTTCGGCTTCGGCCTCGGCCCCGGAGGAGCCCGCGATGGTCTCCCGCTAGCTCGCGACGTCCCGCCGTAGCTTTCCGTCGCTCAGCGGCTCGCCCGACGGGGGCCGGCCGGTGACGGATCACCGGGCGGTTCGGGACGGCGGCCGGCGCGGTCCTGCGCCGGTTCGCCGGCCGTCGCCGGGCGGAGGACGGTGACCAGGACGGCCAGTGCGGCGGCCGGGGCCAACACCGCGATGCTCAGCGCGCCGGGCCGGGTCGGTTCCCACCAGGACAGCAGGCCGGTGTAGAGGGCACCGCTGGTCATCTGGAGGAAGAAGAACAGGCCGGACGCGCTGCGTGCGTTGGCTCCCGCCGAGCGCAGCATGCCGGCCTGGCAGACGGGGAAGGCGGCGCCGACGCCGACCATGGCCACTGCCATGGGGACGACCAGGGCCAGCGGTTCGTGCGGCAGCACGTGTGCCCCCACGGCCATCGCCGCCGTCGCGATCAGGGCCAGGGTCCCCGAGGCGAGCAGGATCCGCGGCAATCCGAAGCGTCCGCTCGTCCTCCGCGCGATCCGGCTCCCCGCGATGTATCCGACGATCACCAGGGCGTACAACAGGCTGAAGACCGTCGCGCTGGTGCCGAGTTCCACCTGGAGGGTGTGGCTGGAGTAGGTGGTGAACGTGAAGTACACGCACCAGGCGAGGCAGATCACGCCGGTGAACCACCAGTAGGCGGGTCGCGCGAGAACCTCACGCAGTCCCGGGCCGGCCGCTTCCGCGGCTTCCGCGGTGGAGCGGGGCAGGACACGCCGTGCGAGGACGAAGGTGCTCGCGCTCAGTGCGCCGAGGGTGAGCAGGACCGGCCGCCAGGGCAGGTGGTCGACCAGCAGCCCGACGACCGGTGGGGTCAGCGCGGGGGTGAGGGCGATGGCCGTGGACAGCTGGGTGAGGGCCGGCAGCCGCTGGTGCTCGGGCAGCGCTTCCTGGACGTAGATGCGGGCGAGTACGGTTCCCGCGCCGCCGCCGAGAGCCTGCACCGCCCGCGCGGCGGTCAGCGTGGCGGCGTCGGGGGCGAGGGCCACCACGACCGAGGCCACCATGTGCACGGCGAGGGCGGCCAACTGCACGGTGCGCGGGCCTGTGCGGGCCGCCAGTCCGCCGGCGACGGCCATCGACACCGCGTATCCGGCCATGTACACAATCAGGCTGCGGTCGATGGCCGCCGGTGAGGTGGCGAGGTCCGCGGCGACGTGCGGCACCATGGGCACGAACGCGGCCAGCGTCGCCTGCGGCAGCACCACCAGCAGCACCAGGCAGGCGCGCAGGTTCGCCCGGTCCGCCCTCACAGCAGGACCCCCGCACGCATGTGCAGCCGGGCGGCGACCTGTTCCGCGACCCGCTGCGCCTGGGTGGCCGCGTACTCCATCGAACTGGTGTGGAAGTGAACGCCCGACGACAGGTCTCCCACCACGTGCAGCCGCGGGATCCGGGTCCCGGACGCGTCGAGCACCTCGTTGCTTTCCGGGTCGACGTCCAGCCCGCCCAGTGGATGCGGGCGGGCGACTCCGCTGCCGCCCAACGCGTCCACCAGGGAGCCGGGGCGTGCGGCGGTGATGTCGATTCCACGGCCCGTCGCGTTCACCACCACGTCGAAGCGCCGGACGTCGCCTTCCCGGAAGGACGCCCGGAACCGGGCGGCTTCCCCGGTCACGCCGGCGAGGCCGGCGCGGAAGGCGAGCGCCCCGGATTCGGACAGCTCCAGCAGCCGCCGGGCGTTGGCCGGGGGCATCGGGCTGCGCAGGGACGTGAAGATCCGCCCGTAGCGCCGGGTGAACTCCCTTCCGCTGACGGGGTCCAGGGCTCTCCACAGCCGCGAGTACCAAGGGGTCAGTGCGACGACGCACCGCTGCACGGCAGCGGCGGGGCCCGGCTCGCGGAGCCGGGCGCGCAGCTGTTCGGCACCGCCGGTCCGGGCCAGGAACGGTCGCAGCGCATCCCGGAGTGTGGTGGCCCGGCGCGACAGCTCGCCGTCGAGAAGCCGGGCGAGGTCCGCGATACCGAGGCTGCTCCGCCGAGCCAACTCCTCCCGTACGTCGTCGACGAGCCCCGGGGCGCAGTCGCCCGCGCCGAGGTCACAGCGCACATCGGGCAACGTGCCGCTGCGCGAGGCGAGAGTGACCCGGGGCGGGCCGGCCTTGTGGCTCAGTTCCAGGGCCACGTCGATGGCGGTGAGTCCGCTCCCCAGGACGAGCACCTCGGCGCCGTCGCCGATATCGTCCGCGAGCCGTCGTACCGGATAGGGCTGGTGGATGTAGCCGGGCGATCCGAACAGCCCGTAGACATCACGTGGTGGCACGGCGCCCAGGCAGAGGACGACGTCGTCCACCCACCGGGGCGCGGAGTGCCCGGTCAGGACGGCGACGCGGTCGCCGGCGGGCCGGACGTCGCTCACCCGCTCGCGGACGATCTCCACCGAGCTGCCGAGGTGGCGCAGGTCGCTCACGGCTCTGTCGAACATCTCCGCCAGGTACCGGCCGAACCACGCCCGCGGCACGAACTGTCCGCCGTCCTGGCCGCCGCGGGAGGGCATCAAGCCCTTCTGGCCCACCCAGCGCCGGAAGTGGCCGCGGTCGGCGTAGTCCACCGACATCGCCGGAACCGGGCGGTTGAGCAGGGCGAGCTCGGTGTCCTCCCGATAGGCGACACCCGGCCCGCACGGCCCGGCCGGTTCGAACACCAGCACATCCGGGGTCTCCGCCACGGGTTCGGCCGAGACCTGCTTCGCCAGAGCGCACAGGAACGCCGTCGCGGACGCACCTCCACCGACCACCGCGACCGTCCGTCGTCCGTACCGCAGGCCGTCAGGCGGCGCGACAACGGTGGCTCCGACCGGTGCGCAAGACACTGTTTTCTCCTCAGACTCGGCTCACGGGGCACGCGGACGCCCCCGGGCGCACGGCGGCGCCGGGGGCAAAGATCCATGCGTTTAGGTAAGCCTTACCTGAATGAACATGTGGAAGCAAAAATTCCGCTAGGGCAGCGGGGGGTCCTCCGGGTCGCGGTACATGGGCCCGCGGCCTGACAGGACCTCCCCGTACGCCTGCATCAGATCCGGTAGCCGCAGCGTCGCCAGGTCGTCCCGGGTCGGCGTGCCCGTCCACCCCGACAGCCGCAGATCCCGGTACGCGCAGCTCTTCTCGTACAGGGTGCGCAGGAAGCGCCCGTTCCCCAGCTCGTCTATCCAGCCCTGCTCGACCACGTGCCCGCTGATGCTGCGCAGCTCCTCCAGCGACTCCTCGTCCCACACGTCGCCGTTCTCCGCGGCCAGCACCTCGCCGATGCGGGTGAGTTCGAGCGGACGGTAGCTGGGGAAGTCGACGCGCGTGGTGAAGCGGGAGCCGAGGCCGGGGTTGGCGGCCAGGAGGCGGTCCATGCCCTCGGGGTAGCCCGCGAGTATGACCACCAGCCGGTCGCGGTTGTCCTCGGCGCGCTTGAGCAGCACCTGGAGTGCCTCGTCGCCGTACGCGTCGCCCTTGCTGTACCCCGAGTTGGACAGGCTGTACGCCTCGTCGACGAAGAGGACGCCGCCGAGCGCCGAGTCGATGAGCTCATTGGCCTTGACCGCGGTCTGCCCGAGGTATTCGCCGACCAGATCGGCGCGCCCGGCCTCGACCAGATGGTCGCCGCCGAGCAGCCCGAGCGCGTAGAAGACCCGGCCGAGGATGCGCGCGACGGTCGTCTTGCCGGTGCCGGAGGGGCCGGAGAAGACGAAGTGCCGCTTCGGCGGCTGGACCGGCAGGCCCTGCCCGGCGCGCAGCCGGGCCATGTGGAGCTGCGCGGACAGCGCCCGCACCTGCCGCTTGACCGGCTCCAGGCCGACCATGCGCTCCAGCTCCTGGAGCGCGCTCTCCAGCAGGGCGGGGTCCGACGGCCCGGGCTGGGCGGGCAGGCCGCCCCGGTCGCGGGTGTTGTCGCCGCCGGTCACGGGCGTCGTCATCAGCGGCGGGCCGTCGGCGCCGTCGCCGCCGGTGCGCAGATCCCGGCCGTCGGCCGGATCGACGGTGGCCGAGAGGGTGTCGGCCGGGTCGGTCACGACGCCGTCGGTGGCGTCCTGGCTGCTCACCCCGGACAGCGTCACGGCCGCGAGGTCGGCCGTCTCGTCCAGGCCGTCGGACTCCGCTATGGCGGCCAGCCGCGCCGAGGTGTCCATGAAGGTGGGGTCGATGCGGTGCACCGCGCGGTACAGGGGGAGGGCCGCGGCGCTGCGCCCGGTGCCCTCATGGGCGCGGGCGAGCCAGTAGCGCAGCTCCTTGCGCTGGGGCTGTTCGCTGCGGCAACGCATCAGGGCGGCGGAGAGGAGCGGTTCCGCCTGCCCGTACATCTCCAGCCGGACCCGGGCCATGCCGCCGAAGAGCCCGGCCTCGATGCCGAGGAGGGGGTCGTCCAGCAGCGGTTCGGTGTGCCGGACCAGCTGCTCCCAGTCCTTGACCAGATACGCGCGGCAGGCGTGCAGGAAGCGGGCCTGCGGATCGGCCTCCACGGGCGGGCACCCGGCCAGCGCCCGGTCCAGCTCGGGGACGTGGCGGCCGTCCAGCCAGTGCGAGGCGTGCGCGAGCAGCAGGTCCCGGTTGGTCTCCAGCACGGGCTGGACCCACCAGCCCAGCCAGTACCAGGAGTTGAGGGTGCGTCGGTGCCGGGTGCGCTGTTCACCGAAGCGATCGCGGTGCCGGTACATCCGTAACAGCGCCGTCGCCGTGTCGGCGCGCAGCGCGTGCAGGCCGAGCCATGCGTCGGCCATACCCGGATCGTGCCGCACCGCGGCCCGGAACTCCTCCTCGGCCTGTGCGTAGGCGCCCATCGTGTAGGCGTCCACGGCACGCAGCCAGGCGAGATCGGCCGGGGTGTGCGAACCCTGCGTGCCGAAATCCATCACGTCCCCCACAACCCCTGCCCCCGTGGATGCCGCCGGGGCGGCTGCCCTTTTCGCATCGTACCTGCGCAGGCCGCACCGGCCGAGGGTGCCGCACTGTTGTTCGTCGCAATCGCACAAGGCTTGGCGGGCGTGCGCGGGGGCGTGTAAGGGGCGTACGCGGCCGGACGGCGTACGTGACCGAGAGTGACGGTACGGTGTCGTACGGCAGCCGGTATACGGTGTCGAACCGGGTGCGGACAGGACGAAGCCCCCGATCACGGGGGAACAACCGGGGGCTTCGCGTAGTGGGGCGACTCGTACGAGTCGCACATTGAGAACGTAAGACCTGTATGGGCCCCAGGTCAAGCCGAGTTGGGGCGTGCCCGGCAGGTCGGGCGCGGGATGCGCCCGCCCGGCTCCACCCCCTCACGCTGAGTGACGCCCAGGGGTGATTCTGGTGGTCGCGGCGGGTCCCGTGAGCATCGCGTACCCCTCTTTTCGCTGCGCTATCAGGGTTTCCGCATGGGGGCGCGAGGGGTCGACGGCGAAATGTGCGCGCTCGGCGGGTTGCCAGCCGTCCCAGAATGTGGACAGTCCGGGGCCGTCGCGCAGCCTCCCGCGCCGCCAGGCGTCCCGGTCGGACAGCTCCATCCACACCAGATGGGCCAGTTGCGGGCGTACGGCGCGGCGCCCGGCGCCGACGCCTTCGAGGAGGACGACCGGGGCGGGGTCCAGTCGCCGCCGGGTGTCCGCGAAGCGCCGCTCGACCCAGTCATACGGGGCGTACCGGGCGGCGTCGCCACGGCTCAGCGGGGTCAGGATGTGCTCCTGCAACCGCCCGGCCCACCCGAACGGCTCCTCGTGCGTGGCGAGATCGTCCGTATGGACGACGGGCGCGCCGCCCAGCGCCTCCGCCAGCCGCCCGGCGAAGGTGGTCTTCCCGGACCCGGCGTGTCCGTCGACCGCGACGAGCCGGACCGGCCCGCACGACGGCGGCAGGGCGCGCAGCCGCCGCGCGAACGCGCGAAGCGTCTCGGCGGGGCGGTCGGCGGTCTCCATGGGGGGCCACTCTACGACTACCGTGGAGTATTCACTCCATTGGTCCACGCCAATATTGGTGCGGGGGCGGAGCGGGGAAGCACTGGCCTGACACCACTCGCAGCGGCCATAGTTGTGCGACTGTCGCGCATGCGCATTGGCCGCCGCTGGACGACGACTGGGGGAGCCCCGTATGACCAGTTCCGGATTCACGCCCCGCCGCTCCGTGATCGCCGCCGCCCTCGGCGTCGCGGGCGCCGCCGCCGTACCGATGACCTCCACCGCCGCCGCCTCCGGTCCCGCCCCGAGACCAGCGGGCTCGGCGGCGAAGAAGGCGGGCGCGACCGCCGAGTACCACGGCTGGACCAGCCACACCGACTGGCTGGCCGGAGCCGCCAAGGGCGTCCGCGCCGAGGCCGGCGCCCGCCCCGGCATCGTGATCTCCCGCCCGGCCGGCACCGTCGACTACACCGACCCGCACACCGGCACCAAGGCCGCCTGGGAGTACGCCACCTGGACCTCCCCGGTGCGCAAGCTCTCCGTCCCCGCGACCGAGGCCATCGTCTCGTGGAACGCCCGTACCCCGTCGGGCACCTGGATCCAGGCCGAGCTGAAGGGCACCTACTCCGACGGCACCGCGACCCCCTGGTACGTGATGGGCCGCTGGGCCTCCGGGGACGGCGCGAACTCCATCCGGCGCACCTCGGTCGACGACCAGAGCGACGACAAGAGCTCGGTGTGGACCGACACCCTCGCCGTCGACGACCCGGCGAGCGGCCTCCGCCTGACGGCGTACCAGCTGCGGCTGACCCTCTACCGCAAGCCCGGCACCACCCGCACCCCCACCGTGTGGCGGATCGGCGCGATGGGCTCGGACGTCCCCGACCGCTTCGAGGTGCCCGCCTCCAAGCCCAGCCTGCCCAAGGGCCGCGAACTCGCCGTACCGCGCTACTCGCAGGAGATCCACAAGGGTCAGTACCCGGAGTACGACAACGGCGGCGAGGCCTGGTGCAGCCCCACCTCCTCGCAGATGATCATCGAGTTCTGGGGCCGCAAGCCCACCGCCGATGACCTGGCCTGGGTCAACCCCGACTACGCCGACCCCCAGATCTGCCACGCGGCCCGCGCCACCTTCGACTACCAGTACGACGGCTGCGGCAACTGGCCGTTCAACGCCGCCTACGCCGCCACGTACCGCGACATGCAGGGCATCGTCACCCGGCTCGGCTCGCTGACCGACGTGGAGAAGCTGATCGCCGCCGGGATCCCGGTGATCACCTCGCAGTCCTTCCTCAAGACGGAGCTGGACGGCGCGGGCTACGGCACCGCGGGCCACCTCATGACCGTCATCGGCTTCACCGCCACCGGAGACGTGATCGCGAACGACCCCGCCTCACCGGACAACCCGTCCGTCCGCCGGATCTACAAGCGCAGGCAGTGGGAGAACATCTGGCTGCGGACGAAGCGGTACAACGCCGACGGCAAGGTGGTCTCCGGCACCGGCGGCGTCTGCTACCTCTACTTCCCGGCCAAGGTTTCCGCAGCTCAGCGGCTTGCTCTACGGGAACTGGGAATCCTGTGACCGGACCCGCTCCCGCTCCGGCGGCAGATGGCCGCCGAAGGTCGACTCCACTGACGGCCATGGCACCCGGCCCGCCGCGGGCTTCGCTGTGGCCGGGGTCAGCGCAGGCGTACCGGTACGGAGGCGGGCAGGTCGTCGGCGCTGGAGCCCACGTGGAGTGTGAACTCTCCCGGTTCGTATCCCCACGCGTCCTCGTCCCAGTGTGCGAAGGCGCGGGCCGGGACGGTGATGTTCACGGTTTCCGTGGTGCCCGGGGCGAGGCGGACCACCTCGTGGCCGACCAGCCACCGCGCCGGGCGGTCGACGGCCGTGTGCGCCCGCGACGCGTAGACCTGCACGACGTGTTTGCCCGCGCGGCCGCCGGTGTTCGTCACCTCGGCGCGGACCTCCACCCCGCCCTCGGGGCCGAGTTCCGCGGTGGCGGTGGCCCGGTCCACGGCCCAGGTGGTGTAGCCGAGTCCGTACCCGAACGGGTAGGCGGGGGCGGTGCCGGAGCGCAGCCAGGCCCGGTAGCCCACGTGGACGCCTTCGTCGTACCGCACGGTGCCGTTCACCGGCGTGACGTCGAGCACGGGTACGTCCCTCTGGCGCGTCGGCCAGGTGGTGGGCAGCCGGCCGCCGGGCTCGCGGGATCCGGTGAGCACATCGGCCAGGGCGTTGCCGTACTCCTGGCCGCCGAACCAGGTCAGCAGGACGGCTGCGACGTCGTCGCGCCAGGGCAGTTCGACCGGTGAGCCGGAGTTGACGGCCACCACCGTGCGGGGGTTGGCGCGGGCGACGGCGGATACGAGGGCGTCCTGGCGGCCGGGCAGGGCGAGTGAGGTCCGGTCGAAGCCCTCCGATTCGACGTTGCTGTTCGTGCCGACGACGACCACCGCCACGTCGGCCCGCGCCGCCGCGGCGGCCGCCCGTTCGATCAGACCGTCGGGGTCGGAGTCGTCCGCTTCCGTGCCGAGCGTGTACGCGAGGGCTCCGGCGAGGCCGAGCTCCTTGGCGATCTCGTACTCGACGCGGATGTCCACCGCTTGGCCCGCGGCCACCGGGACGGCCGTGGACGTGGTCGGCGGGTGCAGGAACGCGGCGCCGAGTTGTTCGTCGGCGAGCGGGACATCGGCGTCCAGGACGAGCTTCCCGTCGGCCCAGATGCGCGAGACCCCCGGGGCGGCGATACCGAGGCGGAGCGTCTCGGTGCGGGGGGAGGTGTAGCGGGTGGTGATTTCCAGGGTGTCGGAGCGGTCGACCGGGGCGTCTCCGCCGAACCAGACGAGGCGGGTGGCGCGGCGGTCTTCGGCGAAGAGTCCGCGCCCGTCGCTCAGGAAGCGTACGCGCACACCCGGGCCGCCGGTGGCGGGGTTCGTGAGGGCGTCCAGGGGCAGTTCGGCGATGCCCTCCTGGACGACGGCGCCGAGCGCGTACTCGATGTCGGCGTCGGGGAAGGCGGCGATGATGCCGTCGAGGGGGCTGACGACCTTCTCCGGCACGACGGTGGCGCTGCCGCCGCCCTGGGTGCGGGCGCGGTCCGCGTTGTGCCCGATGACGGCGATCCGGGTCACCGCACCGGGGTCGAGCGGCAGCACACCACCGGTGTTGCGCACCAGCACCATGCCCTCCGCCGCGGCCTCGCGGGCGAACCCGGCGCCGGAGTCAGCCGTCGTCGGCTCCACTGCCTCGGTGCCCTCCAGGGCGCCGACGCGCGCGGCGAGGGTGAGGATGCGCAGGACCTTTCGGTCGATGTCCGCCCCGTCGACGGCGCCGGATTCGACGGCGGCCAGCAGGGCGTCGCCCCAGGCTCCGCGGGGGCCGGGCATCTCCAGGTCCTGGGCGGCCCTGGCGGCGTTCGTCGAGCGGACGGCCGTCCAGTCGCTGACGACCACGCCGTCGAAGCCCCACTCCGAGTTCAGCGGGGTCTGAAGGAGGTCGTTCTCGGTCGCGGTGACTCCGTTGACGGCGTTGTAGGCGCTCATCACGGCCCAGGCCCGGGCCTCGGTCACGGCCTTCTCGAACGGCAGCAGGTACACCTCGCGCAGTGTGCGCTCGGAGACCTCCGTCGAGGCCGTGAAACGGTCGGTCTCGTAGTCGTTGGCGATGTAGTGCTTCGGTGTCGCGGCCACGCCGTTGTCCTGGATGCCGCGCACGTAGGCGGCGGCGAGGCGGCCGGTCAGCAGCGGGTCCTCGCTGAACGCTTCGAAGTGCCGCCCGCCGCCCCGCGCACCCCGAGTCCAAGGCCGAGGATGAGCACGGGATCCAGGGCGAGGATCAGCCCGTTCGCCAGCAGGGAGAGTTTCATCGGGGTGCGGGTGTCGCCCGTGCCCTTGAGGATGCCGTCGACGACGTTGGCGGCGAAGAACACCGCGATCCCGGGGAGGGCGATCGAGAAGTACCCGGTGGCCAGGTGCCGCGCGGGGCCTTCGTCGCCGCCGAGCACGAGGTGGGCCAGCGGCTCGCGTAACAGGTATCCGCCGATGGCGACAACGGGTGTGACGAGCGCCCACAGGGCCCAGCCGCCGCGTACGGCGACACGTATCGCCGCCGCATCCTCCGCACCCCTGGCCCGTGCGACCAGCACGGTCGTGCCGGAGCCGGCCACGAGGATGACGCCGAGCAGCAGGTTTTCGACGTTCGTGGCGACCGCCACCGCGGCGACGGCGTCCCCGCCGAGCCGGGCCACCCAGAGCATGTTGATGATCCCCGCCGTGACCCCGGCGAGCAGCTCGAAGTAGACCGGATACGCGAGTGACATCAGCTTGCGACGGTGTTCCGCTGCGCCCATGGCACGACTCCTCGTTTCGCTGTACCTCTAATCGAGGTATAGCGAAAAGAGATAGCATGGCGGTGCGAAGCGGACAAGTGCGCGGACGCGCGGGAAGGGGCCGGTGCATGCTGGAGCTGTCGATTCTGGGCTTCCTCTACGAAGAGCCCCTGCACGGCTACGAACTGAAGGCGCGTATCCACGCCCTGAACGGCCACATTCGCCCGGTGAGCGACGGCGCGCTCTACCCGGCCATCACCCGGCTGGTGAAGGCGGACCTGATCGATCACCGCACCGAGCCCGGCAGCGGTGCCGCACACCGCCGGGTGCTGTCCCTCACGGAGGCGGGCCGCGCCGAACTGCTGGCTCGTCTGGGGAACCCCAAAGACGCGGACATCACCGATGGGCAGCGCTTCTTCACGCTGCTCGCGTTCCTGCGCCATCTTCCGGATCGTGCTGCCCAGGCCGCCGTCCTCCGGCGTCGTCAGGCGTTCCTCGCCACTCCCTCGAGTTTCTTCTACCGCGACGGTGAGCCGGTACGAGCCGAGGAGGCGCCGGACCTGTTCCGGCAGGGCATGCTGCGCATCGCGCGTGCCACCGGAGCGGAAGAGAGGAAGTGGCTGGACGAGGCGATCGGCAGCTTGGAGAGCTGAGATTCGTTCATGGATTTATGAATTCAGGATTCCGTGTACTCTCATCGGCATGCCGACTCTCGCCACCGACATCGAGGTGCTGGCACGGTTCGGCCGCGCCCTCGCCGACCCCATCCGTTGCCGGATCCTGCTCGCCCTGCGCAAGGCTCCGGCCCATCCCGCCGACCTGGCCGACGTCCTGGAGATCTCCCGGACCCGGCTGTCGAACCACCTGACGTGCCTGCGCGACTGCGGCCTGGTCGTCGCGGTGCCGGTCGGTCGGCGTATCCGCTACGAGCTCGCCGACGCACGCCTCGGGCACGCGCTGGACGACCTGCGCACCGCCGTGGTCGCCGTCGAGACGGACAAGACCTGCCCGGACGCGGAAACCAAGGGCTGCTGCTGAGATGGCCGCGGAGACATTCGTCGGCACAGGCCCGTCCCCGGCCCGCCGCGAGGCGCTCGCGAAGCGCATACGGCTGCTGGTCACGGTCACCATCAGCTACAACGTCATCGAGGCGATCGTCGCGCTCACCGCCGGGACGCTCGCCTCCTCCGCCGCGCTGATCGGCTTCGGCCTGGACTCCGTCATCGAGGTGTCCTCCGCCGCCGCGGTCGCCTGGCAGTTCTCCGCCCGCGAGCACGCCGTGCGCCAGGCGAGGGAGAAGACCGCGCTTCGGCTCATCGCGGTCTCCTTCTTCGCGCTCGCCGCCTACGTCGGCGTCGACGCGGTCCGGGCGCTGACCGGCACGGGGGAGGCCGAACGCTCCGCCCCCGGCATCGTCATCGCCGCGCTGTCCCTGGTCGTGATGCCCTTCCTCTCCGCCGCCCAGCGCAAGGCCGGTCGCGAGATCGGCTCCGCCAGTGCCGTCGCGGACTCCAAGCAGACGCTGCTGTGCACCTACCTCTCCGCCGTCCTCCTGGTCGGCCTGGTCCTCAACGCCACCCTCGGCTGGTCCTGGGCCGACCCCATCGCCGCCCTCGTCATCGCTGCCATCGCGGTCAAGGAAGGCCGTAACGCCTGGCAGGGCAAGGGCTGTTGCGCGACACCGGTCGCAACTGCGCCGCCACCGGCGGCTGGAGCCGACGCCTGTGGTTGCCGTCCCGGGTGTGATTGCCGCACATGACGGGCAGCTTCTCGCGGGGAGCGCGGCTATCCTCGAACCGTGGGGAGCCGGTGGAAAGGCCATGTCACGCGCCATCCGCTCCTGGGTGCCGTCGAGCTGACGCTCGCCTGGCATGTGGTTCTGGTGCTGTTCGCCAAGGTGGTCCTGCCGCCACTGGCTCCGTCCTGGTTTCCCGACCTCGGCGCCGCCGTGGTCAACGCGGTCTGTTTCGCGGGCGTCTGGTGCGTGCTGTGGCGGTGGGGGTGGCTGCGTGCGTCGGGCGTCGCCACGCCCGGCCGGTTGCGGCGCTGGTGGCTGGGCGCGCCCATGCTGCTCGTCGCGTGTTCGTACGCCGTCGCGGGACTTGACGGCAGCGCGAGCGTGATCGTCAGCTCGCTGGTGTCGTTGCTGTGGGTGGGCATCAACGAGGAGGCCCACAGCCGGGGCCTGGTGCAGCAGGCGCTCGGCCCGCTCGGGGCGATGCGCGCGGCGGTCGCCGTCGGTGTCCTGTTCGGCGTCGGCCACGTCCAGAACTACCTGTTCTTCGGTGCCTCGTTGGACGACACGCTGTGGCAGATGCTGTCCGCCGGGCTCTTCGGCTTCGCCTGCGCCGGGCTGCGCCACGCGATCGGCTCGGTCTGGCCCCTGGTCCTCGTCCACGGTCTTGACGACTTCTTCCAGATCCGCTCGCCGGGCTCGGCGCCGGACTGGTGGCAGGCGACCGTGTACGTCTTCTACGTCGCGTTCGGGGTATGGCTGCTGCGGCGCTACGGCGCGGACGGCGGCGGTGCCGCCTCGGGCGGGAAACCCGGCGAGCGCACTGAACAGGCCGGGGCGCTCGACTGACGGCGCGCTACGCCGCGGCGCGCACCTCCTGGGCGGCGTCGCCGTGGAGTGCCACCCGGACCAGGGCCGCGGCGAGCCGGGGGAGGTCCTTGCCGGACACCAGCTTCTCCAGGGACGCGGCGCTCTTCGGCAGGCCGACGCGCTCGGCGCCCTCCAGGGCCTTGCGGTCGAAGTACGGGGCGAACTCCGGCCACACGCCCTGCGCCTCCCGCAGGAAGATGTCGACGCCGGCCGGTCCGATGCCGGTGATCTCCCGCAGCAGCTTCCGCGGGTCCCCGGCCTCGCGCAGCTTCCGCAGATCGCCCTGGTACTCGCGCTGCACCAGCTCGGCCGCCTCGCCGAGCTGGGTCGCGGTCCGCTCGTCGTAACGGCGGTAGCCGCCCTCGCCCAGCGCGTCGACCCGCTGCTGCCAGGTGGCGTCGGCCATCCTCCGCGGATCACGCATCCCGGCGTCGAAGAGGGCGCGCGCGGAGGCCACCGCGATGTCCGCCTTGATCCGGGCGGACAGCAGATGGGCCAGTACCAGCAGCTGGTACAGGGGCCCGGGGGTGTTCCGCAGGGTGATTCCGGCCTCGGCCGCGTACGTCGTGCCCTGCCGGTCCAGCAGACTGCGCACCACGCTCGTGTTCTTGTCCTTCTCGCTCATCTCGGAGCCACCTCCTCGCTGGGGCCTCGCTGAGGGCGACGGTCCCTGCGAGTGCCCGGCGCGGCGCGGTTCACTCGGGTCCGCTCCGCATGATCTTCCAGATGCGGGTGGCCACCTGGAGGTTGAGCCTGCTGTCCACGTCCGTCAGATCGCTGCCGCTGATCTCGCGGATGCGCTGGAGCCGGTAGCGCAGCGTGGAGCGGTGGATGACGAGGTCGGCGGCCGTCGCGCTGTAGTTGCCGCCGCGGTCGAAGTACGCGGCCAGGGTCTCCACCAGGGCCGTCCGGTGCAGCGCGTCGTAGTCCAGCAGCGGGCCCAGCCACTCCCGTACGAACTGCTCGACCTCCCGCTGATCCTTTCCGGTGCGCAGAATGCGGTACAGACCCAGATCGTCGAAGAAGGTGATGCCGTACGCGCTGTGCGAGCCCTGCCGGACCTCCAGCGCGCGCAGCGCCTCCTGATACGAACGGGGCACCTCGTGCGGGGTGTCGCAGCGGCCGCCGACGCCGATCGCCCCGGCCGGTGAGCCCAGTTCCCGGCTGAGCGCCGTGTGCAGCGCGCGCTCGGCCGGACGGCCCCGCGCCACCAGCACCGCCGCACCGGAGCGGCGGGTCGGCAGCACCCGCAGCCCCAGCCCCGCGGCCGCCCGG
>NZ_RIBZ01000810.1:0-14165 GCF_003721215.1 Streptomyces botrytidirepellens | reverse complement strand
CAACGGCTCGATTCGCGCCCACTGCGCATCGGTTAACGGCATACCCGGACCAACGACCGACTGATCCGAACGAAACGGCCTAGCCGGTCCAGGACCATTCGGCGACCTCGGGCATGTCGGTGCCGTGGTCGCGGATCCACTGGTGGTGGCGGGTGCGGGCGTCCTGCATCCGCTGCCGTACGGACACGGCGCGCACCGCGAGCCCCGGGGTGCGGTCGATGACGTCCATGACCAGGCGGTAGCGGTCCAGGTCGTTGCGGACCACCATGTCGAACGGTGTGGTGGTGGTCCCCGCCTCCCGGTAGCCGCGCA
Organism: Streptomyces botrytidirepellens; assembly: GCF_003721215.1. Lineage (NCBI taxonomy): Bacteria > Bacillati > Actinomycetota > Actinomycetes > Kitasatosporales > Streptomycetaceae > Streptomyces > Streptomyces botrytidirepellens. The sequence continues at coordinate 13,853 of NZ_RIBZ01000810.1, read as the reverse complement.
CATGCAGATGCGGGTGGACGGTGCGCCGGTAGGCCAGCCGGTGCACCAGCCACGGATAGCCGTGGTAGGCGAAGATGACCGGCCGGTCGCGGGTGAACAGGGCGTCGAACTCGGCGTCCGGCATCCCGTGCGGATGCGCGTCCTGCGGCAGCAGCCGGGTCATGTCGACGACGTTGACCACGCGCACGGCCACATCCGGCAGATGGCGGCGGAGGATCCCGGCGGCCGCCAGCACCTCCTGCGTGGGCACGTCGCCCGCGGCGGCCAGCACCACATCGGGCTCGCCCGTGCCGGTCTCCGTCCCCGCCCAGTCCCAGGTCCCGGCGCCGCGGGCGCAGTGGACGCGGGCCTGGTCGAGGTCGAGCCAGTCGAAGCAGGGCTGTTTGCCCGCGACGACGACGTTGACGTAGTCGCGGCTGCGCAGGACGTGGTCGGCCACGCACAGCAGGGTGTTGGCGTCCGGCGGCAGATAGACCCGTACGGCCTGGGGGCTCTTGTTGAGCACATGGTCCACGAAGCCGGGGTCCTGGTGCGAGAAGCCGTTGTGGTCCTGCCGCCACACATGCGAGGTCAGCAGGTAGTTGAGGGAGGCGATGGGGCGCCGCCAGGGCAGGTCACGCGCCACCTTCAGCCACTTGATGTGCTGGTTGACCATGGAGTCCACGATGTGCACGAACGCCTCGTAGCAGGAGAACAGGCCGTGCCGCCCGGTGAGCAGATAGCCCTCCAGCCACCCCTGGCAGAGGTGTTCGGAGAGCACTTCCATGACCCTGCCGTGCCGGTTCAGGTGCTCGTCGGTGACGACGATCTCCTCCTGCCACGCCTTGCCGGTGGCCCGGTAGACGGCGTCGAGGCGGTTGGAGGAGGTTTCGTCGGGGCCGACGAGGCGGAAGTTACGGCGGTCGGCGGTGTCCTCCATGATCTGCTCCAGCAGCCCGCCGAGGACCCGGGTCGGCTCGTGCAGGGTGGCTCCCGGCTTGTCCACGGGCACCGCGTACCGCCCCAGGTCGGGGACGGGCAGATCGCGCAGCAGCAGCCCGCCGTTGGCGTGCGGATTGGCGCCGAGCCGACGGTCGCCCTCGGGCACGAAAGTGAGGACGTGCGGACGCGGGCGACCCTCGTCGTCGAACAGCTCCTCGGGGCGGTACGAGCGCAGCCACCGCTCCAGCTGCCGCAGATGGTCCGGGTTCTCCCGGACGGCCGGCAGCGGCACCTGGTGGGCGCGCCAGGTGCCCTCGACGGGCAGGCCGTCGACCTCGACCGGACCGGTCCAGCCCTTGGGCGTGCGGAGCACGATGACCGGCCAGCGCGGGCGCTCGACGGCGTCCTCCTCGCGGGCGGTGCGCTGGAGCAGGGCGATCCGATCGAGCGCCTGGTCCATGGCCCGGGCCAGCGCCCGGTGGGTCCGCAGCGGATCGTCCCCGGGCCGCGCGGCGACGTGGATCGGCTCGTGGCCGTATCCGCGCAGCAGATCGTCCAGCTCCGGTTCGGGGAGCCGGGCCAGCACCGTCGGGTTGGCGATCTTGTAGCCGTTGAGGTGGAGGATCGGCAGCACGGCGCCGTCGTGGACCGGGTCGAGGAACTTGTTGGCGTGCCAGGAGCCGGCGAGCGGCCCGGTCTCGGCCTCCCCGTCGCCGATGACGCAGACGGCCAGCAGCTCCGGGTTGTCGAGCGCCGCGCCGTAGGCGTGCGCCAGGGAGTAGCCCAGCTCACCGCCCTCGTGGATCGAACCCGGGGTCTCCGGGGCCACGTGGCTGGGCACCCCGCCGGGAAAGGAGAACTGGCGGAAGAGCCGAGCCATGCCCGCCCCGTCCCGGCTCACATCCGGGTAGACCTCGGCGTAACTGCCGTCCAGCCACGACCCGGCGAGCACCGCGGGCCCGCCGTGGCCCGGGCCCCAGACGCAGATCGCGTCCAGGTCGCGGGCCTTGATGACCCGGCCGAGGTGGGTGTGGACCAGGTTCAGGCCGGGCGAGGTGCCCCAGTGGCCCAGCAGCCGCGGCTTGATGTGCTCGGGGCGCAGCGGCTCGGCCAGCAGGGGGTTGGCCAGCAGATAGATCTGCCCGGCCGCGAGGTAGTTCGCGGCGCGCCAGTGGGCGTCCAGGGCGTGCAGTTCGTGCTCGGTGAGGTCGTTCGTCGTCGTCCCCGGTGCGTCGGACATGGGCCTCTCTTTCCGCTCGTCCTGACTCGGCTCGGCATCCACTCGTCCTGTATGGGTGATGCGTACCCCTTTTGGCGATCGGGTCACGGCCGGACCCGGGCCGTTCGGCCCGGACCCGACCCCGGGCAGCCCAAGAGGGCGGGCGGGCGGCCGGTGGAGGCTGGTCCGCGAGGAGGCGGGGATGAAGCACCGCAAGATCGGCAACGTGATGAGCGACGACGTCGTCCGGGTCGGGGACGGGGCCTCGTGCGAGGAGGCCGGCGCGCTGCTCGAACGGCACCGGATCGGCGGGCTGCCCGTGGTGGACGAGGACGACAAGGTCGTCGGCGTGATCACCGGCACGGATCTGGCCGCCCGGGCCGACGGCGCGGTGTCATCGGGCGATCTCATGTCACGGCCCGCCGTCACCGTGCGCCCGCAGGACACCATCGTCGACGCCGCCCGCTCCATGGCGCGCCACCGCGTGGAGCGGCTGCCCGTCGTGGACGAGGAGGACCGGCTGATCGGCATCGTCACCCGACGCGATCTGCTCCGGGTCTTCCTCCGCCCGGACGACGAGATCCGCGCGGAGGTCATCGACGAGGTGCTGGTGCGGTCGCTGTGGCTCCAGCCGCAGTCCGTCACCGTGACCGTCACCGACGGCGTCGTACGGCTGGAGGGGGAGCTGGACCGGCACAGCGAGGTCCCGATCGCGGTGCGGATGGCCGGGCAGGTGGACGGGGTGGTGGCGGTCGTGGACCGGCTCACCTACCGCGTGGACGACTCGCGCCCGGCGGCCCCCTCGGGCGGTGCGCCCGGAGGCGGTGCGCCATGACCGAGCCCGTACGGCCGACCCGGAACGGTGGCCGGGTCGTGGTCGGCCTGGACGGTTCCGACACCGCCTGGCACGCCCTGGACCGGGCGGTCGGCGAGGCGCGGCGGCGCGGCGCCACGCTGGAGATCGTGCACGCCTGGCCCTGGGCACGGACCGATCCGCTCGCCTTCGACGCGGACGCCGAACCGCAGCGGCCCCCCGTCGAGATCGCCCGGACCGTACTGCGGCTGGCCATGGCCCGGGCCGCCGAACAGGACCCGGATCTGCGCATCGTCCCCACCCTCACCCCGCAGGACGCGGTGCCCGAACTGCTGCGAATCGGCGGACGCGCCGCGCTCATCGTCGTCGGCACCCGGGGGCTCGGCGGCTTCACCGGGCTGCTGCTGGGCTCGGTCGGGCTGCGGCTGGCCGCCCACACCCACCGCCCGCTGCTGGTGGTGCGCGGTGACGCACCGGCGCCCGCGTACGGGCCCGAGGGCCACCGCAAGGTGCTGGTCGGGGTGGAGAGCGGCGCGGACGAGGCGGCGGCCCGCTACGGGTTCGAGGACGCGATACGGCGCGGTGCGCGGCTGCGCGTGCTGTACGCCTGGGCCCGCCCCCGCCTCTTCGCGGGCGACCATGCGCTGCCCTCACGGGAGGCCGTGGCCCTGCGGGCGGAGCGGGAGCAGGAGGTGACGTATCGCGTGGTGGCCCGATTGCGCGAGGAGTTCGGACAGGTCCGGGTCCAGGAACACACGGCCCACAGCGCCCCGGCCCAGGCCCTGGTGGAGGCGTCGCGCGCGGCGGACGTCCTGGTGCTGGCCGTCCAGCGGCGGACGACCCGCCTGGGCATGCAACTGGGCCCGGTCACCCACGCGGTCCTCCACCACGCCCACTGCCCGGTGGTCCTGGTCCCGGTGGGCTAGCGCCCTCGCCCCTCCGGTCGCCCCTCACGGCCCCGGTTGGTTCCCCCACCCCCGCCCCTTCCCGAAACTGGGGGCAAGCCCCCAGCCCCCGGCTACTTCGGCCGGGCCGGGGGCCCGGCCCGGCGGTCCCGGCAGCCATCTCTGGCCCGAACCCCGGCCCGGCAGGGCCCAGCGGGCGTCCGGGGCCCAACCCTCGACCTGGCCAAGCCTTGTCGGGCCCGGCCAGATCCCGATGCGGCCGGACCGGAGGGGCCGGGGCCTGCCCCTCCGCCGCGCGACGGAGCCGCGTATCGGATGCAGCGGGAGCGAGCGGGGCGGAGACCAACCACCGGCCCCAGCTCCGGCCGAGTCCGGGCCCCGGCCCGAACCTGCGACCCGGCCAGGTTCAGCGCCCCCGGGCCCGGCGGGTGCCCTGCGCCGAACTCCCGGCCCGGCCGAACCCGCCGGGGGGCCGGGGGCCTGCCCCCGGTATCGGGAAGGGGGTGGGGAATCAACCGCCCGAATGGCCCGGAAGCGCAGCCGGGCGGCGGCGTCGCGGCGGGGTGGTTGGGCCGGATGACCTGGGCGGGGGCCGGTTGGCCCTAGGCGGCGGGTACCCCCGGCGTGGTCGCCTGGAAGCGGCACCGGGGGCATTCGACACGACGCGGAGAAGCGGACCGGTCAAGCGCCACATACCGTGCACCGCGCACCGCGCAATCCGGGCCCACGAGAAGCGGGCGGCCCCCGGCGCCGCACGCCCCGCACGAGAGGAAGCGGCCATGAAAGCACTCGTCTTCCAGGGGCCCGGGCTGTTCTCCTGGCAGGACGTGCCCGACCCCGGCATCGAGGACGCCACCGACGCCATCGTCCGCGTCGACACGGTCACCATCTGCGGCACCGATCTGCACATCCTCAAGGGCGAGGTGCCGGACGTCCGGGCCGGGACGGTTCTCGGCCACGAGGCCGTCGGCGAGGTGGTCGAGACCGGCGACGAGGTGCGCGGCGTACGGCCCGGGGACCGGGTGCTGGTGTCGTGCATCTCGGCGTGCGGCCACTGCCGGTTCTGCCGGGAGCGGGCGTACGGGCAGTGCCGTGGCGGCGGGGGCTGGATCCTGGGGCGTTCGGTGCACGGCACACAGGCCGAGTACGTCCGGGTGCCGTTCGCCGACCTGTCGACGCATCCGCTGCCCGCCGCGGCCGACGCGCAGTACGCGGTACTGCTGGCGGACGTCTTCCCCACCGCCTACGAGGTGGGCGTGCTCAACGGCCGGGTCTCGCCCGGCGACACGGTGGCGGTGGTCGGCGCGGGCCCGGTCGGGCTGGCCGCGATCGCCACCGCCGAGTACTTCTCCCCCGGCCGGATCATTGCCGTCGACCTCACCCCGTTCCGGCTCGACGCGGCCAAGCAGGTCGGCGCCGACGCGGTGGCGGACGCCGCCGAGGAGCCCGAGCGGCTGATCGACGACCTCACCGAGGGGCTGGGCGCCGATGTGGTGATCGAGGCCGTGGGGACGCCGCGGAGCTTCGAGATCTGCACCCGCATGGTGCGACCGGGCGGACGGATCGCCAACGTCGGCGTGCACGCCCGGCCCGCGACGCTGCACCTCGAAGAGCTGTGGAAGAAGAACATCACGATCACCACCGGGCTGGTCGACACGTACTCCACGCCCACGCTGCTGTCCATGCTGGCCGCCGGACGGCTGCCCGCGTCCTCGCTGATCACCCACCTGTTCGAACTCGACCAGATGGAGGAGGCGTACGACGTGTTCGCCCGGTCCGCCGACACCGGCGCGCTCAAGGTCGCGATCGGCGGGCACCACCCGCCCCTGGTCACCCGAGGGAAGTGAACGGCGATGTCCGAGACATCCAGGACGGCTCAGACGGGCTCCCGGCCCATCGGCGGCGGAGGCGACCTCGGTCGGCGGGTGGCGCTGCGGCGCCAAGAGCTCGGCCTCTCCCGGGCGGACCTGGCCGCGCGGGCGGGCACCTCGCCGGGCTATGTGCGCTACGTCGAGGAGTACCCCGCCGATCCGGGCGCCGGAGTCCTGCTGCGGCTGGCGTCGGCGCTGGAGACCAGCACGGCCGAATTGCGCGGCGGCACCGCCATGTCGCCGCCCGGCCTCGGCCGGGCCGCGCACCACGCCGATCTGCTGGAGCTGAGCCCGTGGGAGTGCCGGGAGCGGCTCGCCACGCACGGCGTGGGCCGGGTCTCGGTCTCCACCGCACCGGGCCCGGCCATCGTGCCCGTCAACTACAGCGTCGTGGACGACGCCGTGGTGTTCCGGACCGCACCCGACGCCACACCGGCGGCCGCGGCGGGCGCCGAGGTGGCCTTCGAGGTGGACCACATCGACGAGGCGCTCAGCGAGGGCTGGAGCGTGCTCGTCGTGGGCCGCGCCCGGCGGGTCACCGACCCGGCGGCGGTACGGCGGCTGGACGACGCGGCGTACACCCCGCCGTGGCCGGGCGGCGGCCGCGACCTGTGGCTGCGCATCGAGCCCGAACGCATCACCGGCCGCCGGATCCGGGTGCGCGGCGAGCCGGACTGACAGGACGCCGACCGGACACCGACAGGAGGATCCCGTGTCCCGGACCGCGCGCATCGTGAGCGATGTGATGACCCATACCGTCGTCGCCGTCGGCCGCGAGGCGCCGTTCAAGGAGATCGTCAGGACGCTGGAGCAGTGGAAGGTGAGCGCCCTGCCGGTGCTGGCGGGCGAGGGCCGGGTCATCGGTGTGGTGTCGGAGGCGGATCTGCTGCCCAAGGAGGAGTTCCGGAACAGCGATCCGACGCGGCTCGCCCAGCTGCGCGACCTCCCCGGCATCGCCAAGGCGGGCGCGGTGAGCGCCGATGAGCTGATGACGAGCCCGGCCATCACGGTGCACGCGAACGCGACGCTCGCCGAGGCGGCCCGGATCATGACCCACAAGCGGGTCAAGCGGCTTCCGGTGGTCGACGACGAGGGGCGGCTGGAGGGCATCGTCAGCCGCGCGGATCTGCTGAAGGTGTTCCTGCGGCCGGACGAGGAGATCGAGGAGGAGGCGCGCCGCGAGGTGGTGGCCCATCTCTTCCCGGCCCCGGGGCAGGCGGTCGAGGTGCGCGTGAGCGAGGGCGTGGTTACCCTCACCGGACACGTCCGGGACGCCGTGCTGATCCCGGCCGCGGCCCGGCTGATCCGTGCGATCGAGGGCGTCGTGGACTTCGACAACCAGCTGACCACCGCCCATCTGACGGGGCCACCGGCCTGAGATCACCAGCTGTGGCGGAGCGGCTCAGGTGTGGCGGCGCGTCCAGCGGGGGCCGACCTCGGCCCACGCCCGCTCCCACTCACGTTCCCGGCCGCGGTCAAGACGCCACCGCACCACCCCACGGCCCGCCAGCGACACCAGGCACACCCCCGCCGACGCCGACGCACCGGCCAGCGTGGCCCGGGTCGCCGCCTGCCGCTCGGTGGGCGGGTCGGCGACGAGACGGCCGCGCTCATCGGTCCACACCGTGGTGGCCGTACCGGCGCGCTTGCCCTCGTCGACCCGCGCCATGCCGGTGTGCACGACGCCGTCCGGTGCGGTCCACCGCACCTCGGCGCGCACCCGGGCGGTGTCCGTACCGTCGGCGGCGGGCAGCGCGGCGGGCGCGTTCTCCATCAGCACCGCGGGCACCCGGTGCCGGTCCGCGCGCTCCTGCCGCAGGCCGTCCGCCACGGCGTCGCCGGTCGCGACTCCCGCCGCGGGGCCGCCGACCACCATCACCAGGCCGGTCACCAGGACCACCCAGGCTTCCACCACGTCCGAGCGGCGTTTGAGGGGATTGCGCCGCCATCGCCACAACCACCGCCCCCGCACGTTCGTGCCCATGAATCAGACCGTGGCACGCGCGCGGTGGGGATACGAGGGCCGTGCAGCCCTCTCCGCCGGGGGCCTTTCGGTCCCCTCGCGGCCGCGCGGGGGCCCGTTCGGCCCTGGTGTGCACGTGGTGGATGCGCCACGCTCGTCTACCGGGGGCCGGGTGGACGGACGAGCCGGACCGACGAGCGGACGAGCGGTGCGAGGGCGCCATGACCGAGACCTGGGCCGGGACACGGGTGACACCCCCTGCGCCCATCAGGGTGTTCCTGCTCGACGACCACGAGGTGGTACGGCGCGGCCTGCACGATCTGCTGGACGCCGAGCCGGACATCGAGGTCGTCGGCGACGCGGGAACGGTGGACCACGCACTCGCCCGGGGCCCGGCGCTGCGGCCCGACGTGGCCATCCTGGACGTCCGGCTGCCGGACGGGGACGGCATCACGGTCTGCCGCGAACTGCGCTCCCGGATGCCGGGGCTGGCCTGCCTGATGCTCACCTCGTTCGACGACGACGATGCGCTGCTGGACGCGATCATGGCCGGGGCCGCGGGCTATGTGCTCAAGCAGATCAAGGGGTCCGACCTGGTGTCCGCCGTACGGACCGTCGCGTCCGGCCAGTCGATGCTGGACCCGGCCACCACCGCCCGGCTGATGAGGACCCTGCGCGGCGACGACACCCCGCAGGAGCCCCGGGACGAGGCGCTGGCCGGGCTGTCGCCGCGCGAGCGGGAGATCCTGGCCCTGATCGGCGAGGGGCTGACCAACCGGCAGATCGGCAAGCGGCTCTTCCTGTCCGAGAAGACGGTCAAGAACCACATCTCGCGGCTGCTGGCCAAGCTGGGCGTGGAACGCCGTATCCAGGCCGCCGTCCTGGCCAGCCACACACCCCCGGCGCAGGACCCCGACGCCCGTCCGGCCCCGCCCCGCTGACCCTGTCCCCACTCCGAACCCGACCTGCCCCTGTCCCCGCTCCGACCATTCGGCCGTGACCATGTGACCGGCCCGCCCGGCGAGGAGAAGACCATGGAGCCCGCAGTACTGGACGCGGCGACGCTGGAGAAGCTGATCTCCGCCGCCGTCGCCGCTCCGTCGATGCTCCACGCCCAGCCATGGCGGTACCGGCTGAACCCGGACACCGTCACCCTGGAGGTCCGGGCCGCCCCGGAGCGCGGTCTGCGGCAGGCCGACCCCACGGGGCGGGCGCTGTGCGTCTCCGCCGGGGCCGCGGTGTGCAATCTGCGCGTGGCCGTGGCCCACTTCGGCTGGGAGCCGGTGGTGCGGCTGCTGCCGCACCGCTCCCAGCCGGACCTGCTGGCCACCGTGGGGCTGGCCGTGTCCCCGCGCGGGGGTGCCGCCCCGCACCCCGACGGCCTGTACGACATGATCTGGCGGCGGCCCGGCAGCCGGTTCCCGTTCCCGGGTCGGCGGCTGCCGCCGACGGAGCTGGGCGTGTTCGCCGAGGCCGCACGCGGGGACGGGGCGACGCTGTATCCGGCGGGCCCCGAGGAGACCGCGCGGCTGCTGCGACTGACCGCGGAGGCCGAGCGGCGCACCGCCGAGGACCACCGTGAGCACGCGGCGGGCGGCGCCCGGGCGCGTGAGAGCGGCCCGTACGGCATCACCGCCGGCACCCCTGCGCGTACCCCCACCGGCACCGCCGCGGGCACACTGTGCCGGCCGACGATCGCCGTGCTCACCACCGCCCACGACCGGCGTGCCGACTGGCTGCGGGCCGGTCAGGCGCTGGAACACGTCCTGCTGCTGGCGACGGCGCACGGCATCCGGGCCTCGCTGCTGCACAAGGCGCTGGAGTGGTCCGATCTGCGCTGGGCCCTGAGCGACGGGCGGCGCGCGCCCGGCCATGTGCAGATGCTGATCCGGCTGGGTCCGGGCGTCAACGGTCCGGGTGTCAGCGCTCCGGGTGTCAGCGCTCCGGAAGCGGAACGGCCCACACCAGCCGGGTGCCACCGTCCGCGGGCGCGGTGAGGTCCAGCCGCCCGCCCAGCTTCTCGGCGCGCTCCGCGAGGTTGCGCAAGCCGCTGCGGCGCCCGCCGTCCGGTATGCCGACGCCGTCGTCCGTCACGGTCAGGGTCAGCCGTCCGTCGTGCACGATCAGCGTGACCTCGGCGGCGTGCGCCCGGGCGTGCCGCGCCACGTTGGACAGGGCCTCGGCGAGCACCGCGACCATGTCGTCCGCGACCGGCCGCGGCACATCGGTGTCGACCAGTCCCTCGGTGCGCAGCGCGGGGGTGAAGCCGAGTGCGGGGACCGCCTCCTCGATCGTCTTGGCGGTACGGACCCGCAGCCCCTGCACCGCGGGGCCCGCTTCGTGGGAGCGCAGGCCGAAGATCGTGGAGCGGATGATCTTGATGGTGTCGTCGAGGTCGTCCACCACCCGCAGCAGCCGTTCGGAGCCCTCCGGGTGCTGGACGAAACGCAGGGTGCTCTGGAGCGTCATCCCGGCCGCGAACAGCCGCTGAATCGCCAGGTCGTGCAGATCGCGGGCGATCCGGTCGCGGTCCTCCAGCAGGGCGAGCTGTTCGGCGTCGCGCCGCCGCTCGGCCAGCTTCATGGCGATCGCCGCCTGGCCCGCGAAGCCGAGCAGGGTGTCGGTCTCGATCTGGGTGAAGGCGGGGCTGCGCTCGGTACGGGCGAGGGAGAGGACGCCGCCGACCCCGTCGCTGGTGCGCATCGGGACCGCGACGGCCGGGCCGAGGCCGTTCCAGCGCTGCGGGCCGACCGTGATCCGCGGGTCGTTCGCCACATCGGTGCTGGTGACCGGCTCGGAGGCGGTGAAGGCGGCGCCGGCGAACGTGCCCTCGCGGGGCAGCACCAGACCGCGGTGCGCCTCGGCGTCGGTGCCGGAGGCCAGCGCGACCTGGAGGGAGTCGGAGCCGGTGACGGGCAGCATCAGCACGCCCAGGTCGGCGGAGAGGATCCGGCGGGCGTGGTCGACGATCAGCTCCAGCACCCCGGTCTCGTCCACGCCGGACAGCAGGTTGTTGGTGACCTCGGCGTTCGCCTCCAGCCAGTGCTGGCGGTGCCGGGCCTCCTCGTACAGCCGGGCGTTCTCGATGGCGACCCCGGCGGCCACGGCGAGGGTGGACAGCACCGTCTCGTCCTCGCCGTCGAACTCCTTCCCGCCGCGCTTCTCGGTGAGGTAGAGGTTCCCGAACACCTCGTCCCGCACCCGGATGGGCACGCCCAGGAAGGAGTGCATCGGCGGATGGCCGGGCGGGAAGCCGTACGAGGCGGGGTGCTCGGACAGCTCGGCCAGCCGCAGCGGCTCGGGGTGGCGGATCAGCTCGCCCAGGATGCCGTGACCGGCGGGCAGCGAACCGATCGCCGCGCTCTGTTCCGGGTCGACCCCCACCGGAAGGAACTCGGCCAGCCCCTGATCGTCGCCGATCACGCCCAGCGCGCCGTACTCGGCGTCCACCAGCACCACCGCGGCCTCGACGATCCGCCGCAGCACTTGGCGCAGATCCAGCTCGCGGCCGACCGAGAGGACCGCTTCCAGCAGGCTGTGCAGCCGGTCCTGGGTGCCGCGCACCGCGTCGATGCGCACCTGGAGCTCCTCCAGCAGCTCGTCCAGGCGCAGCCGGGGCAGGTACTCCGAACTCCTCACGTTCTCCATGCCCACCACCGTGTTTCCCGTCAGCGTGTCCCGGCCGCCCCGTCGAGCAGTTCGCCGAGCCGGTCGAGGAAGACCTGCTGCTTCGCGACGATCTTCGTGCGGGCCCGGCCGAGGTCCAGCCAGGCGACCCGGTCGACCTCGGGGAACTCCCGCGTCCGCCCGGACCCGCGCGGCCATTCCATGGCGAACGTGCCGGGGGTGATCCGCTCCGGGTCGAGGTCGCCCGCCAGGGCCCAGACGGTGACCAGCTTGCCGCCGGTCTGCCGTACGGTGCCCAGCGGGCGGAGGTCGCCCGCCGGCGGCGGCAGCCCCAGCTCCTCCTGGAACTCGCGCCGCGCGGCGACCTCGGGAAGCTCGTCCCCCTCGTACTCCCCCTTGGGCACGGACCACGCGTGCTCGTCCTTGGCGGCCCAGAACGGCCCGCCCATGTGGCCGAGCAGAACCTCCGTGGCCGGGCCCGTCCCGCGGTACAGCAGGATCCCGGCGCTGCGCTTTCCCGTCACAGTGCCAGTGTGCGCCGGAACGCGCGCGCTGCCGCGTTCAGCCACCGGGGCGCGGTCAGCCCTTCAGCGCGTAGCCGAGGTAGGTGACGCGCGGCCGGGCGTCCGGGGCCCGTACGAAATCGGCCAGCGGCGGGATCTGGTCATCGGTGATCCGGCCGCGGCGGCGGGCGACGGTGGCCCGGATGAGGCCGCGCGGGTCCCGGGGCCGGAAGTCGCAGATGTCCTCGTTGCGCAGGCCGTGCCGGTCGAGGGCGGCGGCCAGTTCGGCGGGGGTGCGCAGCCGGGCCGCCGTGTAGCGGCCGGTGGGCATGATCCGGGTGAGCGGGAGGCGCTGGAAGGCGCCGAGGTAGACGAGCCGGGACAGCGGGGTGCGGTTGACGGTGTCGTAGACGAGGACGCCGCCGGGGCGCAGCAGCCGGGCGGCCTCCGCCAGCACCCGGTCGGGATCGGGGGTGATCTCGAGGGTGTCCGCGTAATAGGCGAGGTCGAACGCGGCGTCCGCGAGGCCCGGTTCCTCGGCGGGCGCGGTCCGGTAGGCGACGGCGGGGTGGTCGTGCGGGTGCGCCGCGCGGGCGATGCGGGTCGCGGCGGCGGACGGGTCGACGGCGGTGACGTCGAAGCCGAGCCCGGCCAGGCCGCGCGCGAGCAGCCCGCGTCCGCTGCCCATGACCAGGGCACGGCGGCCGTCCGGGGTGCGGCCGAGGGCGGCGAGGGTGCCGCGGACGTACGCCATGCGGCACTCCTGGAAGGCGACGGCCCTGATCTGGCGGCCGTCGACGGTGTCGGGCGCGTCTGCGTCCAGCTCGATGCGCGGGGCGGCGGCCATGCTCTTCTCCCTCGTCCATCCGGTGAGTTCCCTGAGGGAACTTAACACTCCTGGTTCCCTGAGGGAACTCGGGTAGGGTCGGGGCATGACCCGTACTCCGCTCGCTGACGTGGCCTGTTCGATCGCCCGCGCCACCGATCTGTTCGGCGACGCGTGGACCGCGCTGATCATGCGGGACGTGCTGACCGGGGTCGGCCGGTTCGACGATCTCGCCCATGACCTCGGCATCTCGCGCAAGGTGCTGGCGGCCCGGCTGGCCCGGCTGGTCGAGGAGGGCGTCCTCAGCAAGGAGCGCTACCAGGAGCGGCCGCCGCGCGAGCACTACCGGGCGACCGAGAAGGGCGAGGAGCTGTACCCGGTGCTGCTGGCGCTGATGCGGTGGGGCGACCGCTGGTGCGCCGGTACGGACGGGGCACCGGCCCGCGTCCACCACCTGACCTGCGGCCGGGACACCACCCCCGTCACCGCGTGCGCGCACTGCGGCGATCCGCTGACCGTGCACAACACCACCCAGCTGCCGGGCCCCGGCGGACACACCGGCCCCGGCACCCGGGTCCTGGGCCCGCTGCTCGCCTCCCGCGAACCGGAGTGAGGATTCGCCGGGGCGACCCCGGGCACTCGGCGCGGGACGCCGGGTAACCCGATCCGAGGAGCGCCGATCATGCGCTACGAAGAACTGACAGGCCAGGTCCAGGCCCGGGCGCAGCTGCCCGACCGGCAGGCCGCCGAGCGGACCGTGCGCGCGACGCTCGAAACGCTCGCCGAGCGCATTCCCGGCGGGCTGGCCGATCATCTGGCGGCGCAGCTGCCCGCGGAGGCCGCGGAGCCGATACGCCGGGTCATCGCCTCTCACGAGGGCTCTCCGGAGCAGCGGGCGCACCACCGTGACCACGGCGAGCGGTTCGACCTCACCGGCTTCGCGGGCCGGGTCGCCTGGCGCGCCGAGAGCACCGAGGAGGAGGCGATCCGGGAGGCGAGCGCCTGCTTCGAGGTGCTGGACTCGGCCGTGGCCCCGGAGCTGATGGAGAAGGTGTACGGCGCGCTGCCGAACGACATCCGGGAGCTGCTGCCCGCGGCCCGGGCCATCCAGCCCAAGGACGCGGGGGCCGGAGGCGCGGGGGCCGGAGAGGCGGAGGGCCGCGGCGGCGCGGACGGCTGAGCGCGGGGCGACGCACCGGCGGCC
>NZ_RIBZ01000809.1:0-14151 GCF_003721215.1 Streptomyces botrytidirepellens | reverse complement strand
CGCCCGGGGCGCCCGCGACCGTGGTGGCGGCGGCGCGCCGGGCGGGGGTGCGGACCAGGCCGCGCAGCATCGGCGGGATGCCGTCGGGGCGGGCCCGGAGCGCGGGGACGTCGAGGCGCAGCGGCACCAGGGCCGGTGCGCCGGAGGTGAGGGCCTGGTCGAAGAGGGCGAGGTTCTCCTCGGAGCCGAGGGCGGGCAGCCCGGACCGTGCGGCGCGGCGGAGGGTCACCTCGTCCAGGCGGGCGCCCATGCCCGCGTCGCCCGCCCACAGGTTCCACGCCAGGGACGTGGCCGGGAGGCCATGGGCGGCCCGGTGTTCGGCGAGCGCGTCGAGGAAGGCGTTGGCGGCGGCGTAGTTGCCCTGCCCGGCGGACTCCAGGGTCCCGGCCGCCGACGAGAACAGCACGAACGCGGCCAGCGGACGGTCCCGGGTCAGCTCGTGCAGATGCCACGCCCCGTCCGCCTTGCCGTGGAAGACGGTGCGGACCTGCTGGGGGGTGAGCGATCCGGCCAGCCCGTCGTCGATGACTCCGGCGGTGTGGACGACGGCCGTCAGCGGATGCTCGTCGGGAATCGCCTCCAGCAGCGCCGCCAGGGCGGCGCGGTCGGCCACATCGCACGCGGCCACGGTGGCCCGGGCGCCCAACGCTCGTAGCTCGGCGGCGAGTTCGGCCGCGCCGGGACTGTCCTGGCCGCGCCGCCCGGTGAGCAGCAGGTGCTTCACCCCGTACCGGCGGACGAGGTGGCGGGCGACGAGGCCGCCCAGCCCTCCGGTGCCGCCGGTGATCAGCACCGTGCCCTCCAGGTCCCAGGCGACGGGGCACGGGGCGTCGGGCAGGGGCGTGCGCACCAGGCGCGGTACGAGCAACGTGCCGCCGCGCAGGGCGAGTTGGGGTTCGCCGGAGGCCAGGGCGGCGCGTATCTCGCGTTCGGGTACGTCGCGGTCGGTGCCGACGAGGACGAACCGCCCGGGGTTCTCGGCCTGGGCGGAGCGCACCAGTGCCCACAGGGGCGCGAGCGTCAGGTCGCCCGGCGCCTCGCGGGTGACGATCGCCAGCCGGGTGTCGTCGCGCAGCGCGTCCTCGATGAGCTTCAGGGCGTACAGCGTGGCTTCCCGGGCGGCCTCGGCGGGGGCGCCGGGGAAGGTGGCGGGCACGTGCGCCAGGTGGAATTCCCCGGCCGCGGCGTCCGGCTCCGGCGGGGCCTGGACCTCGGTCCATTCGACGCGCAGCAGCGCGCCGTCCCGCGCCGCGGACAGCACCCCGTTCAGCGGCACGGGCCGCTGGACGAGCGACCGGACCGTGGCCACGGGGGCGCCGGTGGTGTCGGCCAGCTCGACCGCGACCTCGTCCGCGGCGGTGCGGAGCAGGTGGACGCGTACGGCGGTGGCGCCGGCGGCGTGCAGTTCGAGGCCGAGCCAGGCGAACGGGAGCCGCACCTGGCCGTCGTCCTCCGGCCCCTCGGCGGCGTGCAGGCTGGCGTCCAGCAGCGCCGGGTGCAGCCCGAACCGGTCGGCGCCCGCTTCGTCGAGGGCGACTTCGGCGAATACCTCGTCCCCGCGGCGCCACGCGGCGCGCACGCCCTGGAACGCGGGCCCGTAGCCGTACCCCTGCGCGGCCTGGCGCTCGTAGAGGCCGTCGACGTCGATGGGCTCGGCGTCGGCCGGCGGCCACTGGGCGAACACGGCGCCGTCGGCGGCCGGGCCCCCGCCGTGTTCGGCCAGCACGCCGCTCGCGTGCCGGGTCCAGCTCTCCTCGCTGCGCGCGGGGCGCGAGTAGATCTCGACGGTACGGCGGCCCGCCGCGTCGGGGGCGCCGACGACAACCTGGACCTCCGCCGCCGCGTCCCCGGTCAGCGACAGCGGCGTCTCCAGGGTGAGTTCCTCCACCACGCCGCAGCCCGCCTCGTCCCCGGCGCGCACGGCCAGCTCGACCAGGGCGGTGCCGGGGACGAGGACGACACCGGCGATGACGTGGTCGGCCAGCCAGGGCTGCGACCGGGTGGACAGCAGGCCCGTCAGGACCAGCCCGTCGACGCCCGCGAGGCTGACCGCGGTGTCCAGCAGCGGATGCCCGATGGTGGCCGGGCCGCTCCCGGCGTCCAGCCAGTACCGCTTGCGCTGGAACGCGTAGGTGGGCAGGGCGGTCCGGCGGGCGCCGCGGCCCGCGAAGAAGCGGTCCCAGTCGACGGCGACGCCGTGGGCGTGCGCCGTACCGAGCGCGGTGACGGCCTGGCGCTCCTCGTCGTGCCCGTCGCGCAGCAGCGCGGCGAACGCGGTGTCGGGGCCGCCGTCGGCGAGGCAGTCGCGCCCCATCGCCGAGAGCACGGCGTCGGGGCCCAGCTCCAGGTAGGTGGTGACGCCGTTCGCCTCCAGCCGGTGCATGCCGTCGGCGAACCGCACGGGCTCGCGCACGTGGCGCACCCAGTAGTCGGCGTCGAACGCGGTGCCGACCTCCCCGGTCAGGGTGGACACCAGGGGGATGCGGGGCGGCGCGTACGTCAGGGTCTCGGCGACCCGGCGGAAGTCGTCCAGCATCGGGTCCATCAGCGGCGAGTGGAAGGCGTGCGAGACGCGCAGCCGCCGCGTCTTACGGCCCTGCTCGGCGAAGCGGGCGGCCACGGCCAGGACGGCGTCGGCCTCGCCGGACAGCACCACCGCGGACGGGCCGTTGACGGCGGCGAGACCCACCCGCTCGGTCAGGTACGGAACCATCTCCGCTTCTTCCGCCTGGACGGCCACCATCGCGCCGCCGACGGGCAGTTCGTCCATCAGCGTGCCGCGCGCCCCGACCAGCAGGGCCGCGTCCGCCAGCGTCATGACCCCGGCGGCGTGTGCGGCGGCGATCTCGCCGATGGAGTGTCCGGCGACGAGTCCGGGGGTGACGCCCCACGACTCCAGCAGCCGGAACAGGGCCGTCTCGACGGCGAAGAGCGCGGCCTGCGCGTACCGGGTGTGGTGGAGGAGTTCGGCCCGCGGCGAGCCGGGCTCGGCGAACAGCACCTCGCCCAGGGGTTCGTCGAGGTGGAGGTCGAGGTGGTCGGCGGCCTCCTGGAGGGCCTGTGCGAACACCGGGAAGGCCCGCACCAGTTCGCGTCCCATGCCGACGCGCTGGCTGCCCTGCCCGGTGAACAGGAACGCGGTCCGGCCCGTCGCCCGTGTCGTTCCGGTGAGCAGCCCGGGCGCGGTCGTGCCCTCGGCGAGAGCGGTCAGGGCGCGGCGCAGATGGTCGCGGTCGGTGGCGACGACGGTGGCGCGGTGGCGCAGCGCGGCGCGCGTGGTGGCGGTCGAGTACGCGAGGTCCAGCGGCGATGTCCCGTCCACGACCGTCAGGAGCCGGGTGGCCTGGGCGCGCAGGGCGTCCTCTCCCTGAGCGGACAGGACGACGGGGACGGGCCGGTCGGCCACGGGGGGCCCGGGGGTGTCCTGGGCGAGTGTCGGTGGCTCTTCGATGATGACGTGGGCGTTGGTGCCGCTCGCGCCGAACGACGAGATCCCGGCCCGGCGCGGGGTGTCCCCGGCCTCCCACGGGACGGGCTCGGTGAGGAGCCGGACGGTGCCGTCCGACCAGTCGACGTGCGGGGTCGGCTCGTCCACGTGCAGGGTGCGCGGCAGCGTACGGTTCCGCATCGCCTGGACCATCTTGATGACCCCGGCGGCCCCCGCCGCGGCTCCGGTGTGCCCGATGTTGGACTTCACCGACCCCAGCCACAGCGGGTGGTCGGGTGAGCGTCCGCCGCCGTAGGCGGCGACCAGGGCCTGGCCTTCGATGGGGTCGCCGAGGGTGGTGCCGGTGCCGTGTGCCTCGACGGCGTCGACCTCGTCGGGTGCGAGGCCCGCGTCGGCGAGCGCCTGGCGGATGACGCGCTGCTGGGCGAGGCCGTTGGGTGCGGCGAGGCCGTTGCTCGCGCCGTCCTGGTTGATGGCGGTGCCGCGGATCACGGCCAGCACCGGGTGCCCGTCGCGCAGCGCGTCCGTGAGCCGGGCCAGGACGAACACGCCCGCGCCCTCGGCGAAGGAGGTGCCGTCCGCGCCCGCGCCGAACGCCTTGATGCGTCCGTCCGGGGCCAGCCCGCGCTGACGGCTGAACGTGGTGAACGTTCCGGGGCTGGAGATGACGGTGACGCCGCCCGCCAGCGCCAGCCCGCACTCCCCGCGCTGGAGGGAGCGTACGGCCAGGTGGAGGGCGGTGAGCGAGCCCGAGCAGGCGGTGTCGACGGTGAGCGTGGGCCCTTCGAGGCCGAGCGTGTAGGCCACGCGGCCGGACACGACGCTGGGCAGGCTGCCGCCCAGCACATAGCCGTCGAGACCATCCGGGGCCTCGTGGGTACGGGGCCCGTACTCGTGCGGCTCCACGCCGATGAACACGCCCGACGCGGTGCCGCGCAGCCGCCCCGGGTCGATGCCCGCGCGCTCCAGCGCCTCCCAGGAGGTCTCCAGCAGCAGCCGCTGCTGGGGGTCCATGGCGAGCGCCTCTTTGGGGTTGATCTGGAAGAAGTCCGCGTCGAAGTCGGCGGCGTCCGGCAGGAATCCACCGCGCCGCACATAGCTGGTGCCGGTGACGGACGGGTCCGGGTCGTAGAGCCGGTCGAGGTCCCAGCCGCGGTCGGCAGGGAAGTCGGTGAGCACGTGGGTGCCGTCGGCCAGGATCCGCCACAGGTCCTCGGGCGAGGTCACCCCGCCGGGGTAGCGGCAGCCGATGCCGACGATGGCGATGGGCTCGTCGGACACCGCGGGCGCGGCGGGTGCCGCGGGCTCGTGGTGGTGTTCCGGCTCGGTGGTGCCGTGCACCACGGCCACCAGGTGGCGGGCGAGGGCGGCGGGCGTCGGGTGGTCGAAGCCGATGGTGACGGGCAGTTCCACCCCCAGTTCGGCGGTGAGCCGCCGGTGCAGCTGGACCAGGCCGAGCGAGTCCAGGCCCTCCGCCAGGAACGGGCGGTCGGCCGCCACGTCGGTGGGCCCGTCCCCGTAGGCGTCGGGGTCGGCGGCCCGCAGCACGGCAGCGGCCTGCGCCAGCACCAGTTCCAGCATCGCGGCCTGTGACTGCTCGGTCATGTGCATACTCCGCAACGAAGAAGAGGCAGGAAGGCGATCGGGACGATCAGGGGCGGTCAGGGACGGTCAGGTCGCCGCGAGGGCGGTCAGGGCGGCCCGGTCGACCTTGCCGTTGACGGTCAGCGGGAACTCGTCCACCACGTGCACGCCCTGCGGGATCATGTAGGCGGGCAGGGCGGCGCGGCAGAACGCGACCACCTCCTTGGCGTCCGGCGCGGGGCCGCCGGTCGCGCGGGTGACGAACGCGTGCAGCGCCGGGTCGCCGTCCGCGCGCGGCACGAGCATCGCGACCGCGCCGGTGACGCCGGTGAACTGGCCGATGCGGCGCTCCACCTCGCCCAGTTCGACGCGGTTGCCGCGGATCTGCACCTGGGAGTCGGCGCGCCCGTGGAAGTACAGCTCGCCGTCGACCCCCATGGTGGCCAGGTCGCCGGTCTTGAACACCCGCTGCCCCGACCTGGGGTCGAGCGGGTCGGGGACGACGACGGCGCGAGTGGCCTCCGGGTCGTTCCAGTACCCGGAGAACAGCGACGGGCTGCGCAGATAGATCTCGCCGAGCACGCCGGGCTCGTCCACGGGACGGCCGTCGGGCCCGATGAGCATCATCTCCGCGCCCGCCACCGCGTAGCCGATCGACAGGCGTTCGGTGCCGGGCGGCAGCGGGTTGGGCACTTCGGTGATGGACGCGGCCATGGTCTCGGTGGCGCCGTAGCCGTTGGTGAAGCGCACCTTCGGCAACAGCTCCTGGAGGGCGCGCAACTCCTCCAGGGGGAAGTCCTCCCCGGAGAACGCGATGCGCCGCAGTACGCCCTGCTCGCCCAGTTCGGCCAGCAGGTCCGGCTCGTGGCGCAGCACCGGACGCCACGCCGAGGGGACGGCGTCGACCTGGGTGGTCCCGGTGTCGCGCAGGAACGACAGGAAGCGGCGCGGCCAGTTGAGCCGGTCGCGCGGTACGGGCACCAGCGCGGCGCCGTGGCTGAGGGCGAACCCGATGTCGAACAGCGCGAAGTCGAACTGGAGCGGCGCGGTGCCCGCCACCCGGTCCTCGGACGTGATCAGCTCGGCGGCCTCCGCGCCGCGCAGGAACGCGATGACACCGCGGTGGCTCATGACCACGCCCTTGGGCCGGCCCGTCGTGCCCGAGGTGAAGGTGATGTACGCGGTGTCGAGGGGCGTGACCGCGCGACGGCGGCGGACGCGCGGCGCGGGCGGCCGCTCCACGGTGAGTCCGTCCGCGCCGAACCGGGCGGTGCCGACCGTCTCGGGGATGCCGGTGCGCTGTCCGCGCGCGGACTGGAGGTACAGCGCGGGCTCGGCGCTGTCGATGATCGTCAGGAGCCGTTCGTCCGGGGTCTCGGGGCTGACCGGGGTGAACGGCAGCCCCAGCGTGGCGCAGGCGAGCAGGGTGGCGATGGCGTCCGCGTCGGTGTCGGACTCCAGGATGACGCGGTCGCCGACGTCGAGGCCGAGCGCGTCGAGCGCCTCGGCGCAGCGGTCGGTGCGGTGCTGGAGTTCGCCGTACGTGACCGTCTCCAGACCGCCGTCCGCCGCGGCCTGGATCACGGCGGGCCGGTCGGGGTCCTTCCGGGCAGCGGCCAGCAGATAGGTCCGCAGGTTGTCCACCGATGCGTGCGCCCGGGCTGGACGCGCTCCATTCGGGCTCATGCGCCACCCTTCCGATTCGGGCCTTCTCAGCAAATGCCAGGCTGTTTCTAACAGGGTGCTTTTACGGCCCACAAGAACTCTCGCCCACCCACCCCTGAACTAGGGGGCGTTAGGGGTTATGCCGGTACCGGGGGCCAACAAGACTGGCCGGAAACAATAAGATCGAACTACCCGAGAACGCATGAGATCGAACTTCCGGGCTTTCAGAATGCACACGCGACGAGCGTGACAAAAGGGAGAGCGAGAATATGTCGGCGATTGTCTTTCCTGGAATCGGCCCGACGCGGTTCGCCGACTCGGCGCGGTTCCTGGCGGTCCATCCGGTGGCGCGCCGGCTCGTCGCCGAGGCGGACCGGGCCCTGGGCTATTCGCTGATCGACCGGTACCGGGAGGCCGAGGCCCGCGGCGACCAGGGCGCGTTCCCCGAACCGGCCCGGGTCGCCTTCCTGGTCTCCTGTCTGGCGCTGGCCGAATGGACGGTCGCCGAGCACGGGGTGACGCCGGTGGCGTGCGCCGGGGCCAGCTTCGGCGGCACGGCGGCGGCGGTGTTCGCCGGGGCGCTGCCGTTCGCCGAGGCCGTGGCGATGACCGCGGAGCAGGGCCGCCTGGTGGACGCGTACTTCGCGCGGGAGCACCGCGACCTCGTCGCCCAGTCGTTCGCCCGCGTCCCGCCCGACCAGCTGGCCGAGATCCGCGCCGAGCTGGACGCCCGCGGCGAGTGGAACGAGGTGGCCTGCCACGTCGACCGCGACTTCCACATGCTGTCGGTGCGCGAGGAGATGGTGGACTGGCTTCAGCGGCGGCTCAAGGCGGTGGGCGGCCTGCCGCTGTACGTCATGCGGCCGCCGATGCACTCGGCCGTGTTCGGCGCGCTGCGGGAGCAGATCGAGGCGGAGGTCGCCGCGGCCGTCCCGTTCCGCGACCCCGAGATCCCCGTGGTGTCCGACCACGACGGGTCGCTGGTGCGGACGGGCGCGGGGGTGCGGACACTGCTGCTGGACGCGGTGACCCGCACGGTGCGCTGGCCGTCCGTCGTCGGCACCCTCAAGGAGCTGGGCGCCCGGCGGGTGCACGTCACCGGGCAGGACGGACTGTGGGGCCGGGTGGACGTCATGACCGAGGCGTTCGAGGTGGTGGCGGTGCGGCCGGAGACGGCCATGCGACCGCGCCGACGCAGCGCGATCGCATAAGCGGACGGAACAGCGCGGCAACGGACAGGGCGGCAGCGGACGGAAGGCGGGTCAGCGCATGGCCGCCAGGGCTTTCCACAGCGTCTCGGGGGTGGCGAAGTTGTCGTCGTTGAGCGCGTCGTCGACGAAACGGACGCCGTACATGTCCTCCAGCGACGACAGCAGCGAGACCATTCCCATGGAATCGAGGCCGAAGTCACGCAGGCTCAGGTCCGCGGTGAGTTCATCCCCCGATTCCAGCAAAGGAAGGTGTTTGCGGAGCAGTTCCCCGAAAGACTCGTCCCACATGCGCGCTCCCCTGTTTTTCCCGGCCCTTACCGAATAGTCGACTGCCGAATAGTCGGCGTCGCGGCCAACCTAAGCCCTGCGTCCCGCGGGCCGTCACCCCTATCCACCCCTTTTCTCTTCCCGGAGGAAGGAAATGATCGAGACACCGGTCCCCGGACACGGTCTGCACGAACGGTTTCTGCGCGGTCTGGCGCTGTCGCCCGGCCGCGCCGCGATCCGCGTGGACGACGAGATCCTGACGTACGAGGCGATGCACGAACTGGCGCTGCGCCGGGCGGGGGCGCTGCGCACCCTGGCCCCCGAGGGGCCGCACACCGTCGCCGTCCTGGCGGACAAGAGCCTGACCGCGTACGTGGGGATCCTGGCGGCGCTGTACTCGGGCGCCACCATCGTGCCGCTCAACCCGAGGTTCCCCGCCGAGCGCACCCGTCGCATGCTCACCGCGGCGGGCGTCTCGACGGTCATCGCCGATCCCACCGGCCGGGCCGCGCTCGCCGAAACCGAACTGGACGACCTGCCCGTCCTGGACGAGGCCGCCACCGCTCCCCCGCTGGACGCGCCGGTGGCCGTCCGGCCGTCCGACATCGCGTACGTCCTGTTCACCTCGGGATCGACGGGCCGCCCCAAGGGCGTGCCCATGACCCACGGCGCCAACGACCACTACTTCACCCTGCTGGACCGGCGCTACGACTTCGGGCCCGGCGACGTGTTCTGCCAGAACGTGGGCCTCAACTTCGACTGCGCGATGTTCGAGCTGTTCTGCGCCTGGGGCCGCGGCGCCCCGGTGCACGCGATTCCGCCCGCGGCGCACCGGGACTTGCCGGGGTTCCTCGCCGAGCGGAGGATGACCGTGTGGTTCTCCACCCCGAGCGGCACGTCGTTCATCCGGCGGATGGGCGGGCTGGCGCCCGGGGCCATGCCCACGCTGCGGTGGAGCTTCTTCGCGGGCGAGGCGCTGTTGTGCGACGACGCCGCCGCCTGGCAGGCCGCCGCGCCGAACTCGCGGATCGAGAACCTCTACGGCCCGACCGAGCTGACCGTCACCATCACCGGCCACCGCTGGTCACCGGACACCTCACCGAGCCGGGCGGTGAACGGCGTCGTCCCGATCGGCGCGGTGCACCCCGGCCATGACCATCTGCTGCTCGACGGGGACACCGAGTCCGCGGTCGAGGGCGAACTGTGTATCACCGGGCCGCAGATGACCCCCGGCTACCTGGACCCCGAGGACAACGAGGGCCGGTTCCTGGAGCGCGACGGCCGCCGCTGGTACCGGACGGGCGACCGGGTGCGGCGGCTGGACGACGGCGAGCTGGTGTACCTCGGCCGCCTGGACACCCAGGTGCAGATCCAGGGCTTCCGGGTGGAACTGGCCGAGGTGGACCATGTCGTACGGCGGTGTTTGGGCGTCCAGAACGCCGCCACCGTGACCCGCCCGGCGCCGGGCGGCGGACTGGAACTCGTCCTCTACTACACGGGCGATCGCGTGCACCCGGTGGCGCTGCGCCGCGAGCTGTCCGCGCATCTGCCCGAGCCGATGGTGCCCAAGGTGTTCCGGCACGTGGCGGAGTTCCCGCTGAACGCCAACCACAAGGTCGACCGGGGGCTGCTGGCCCGCAAGGCGGCCGCGCTGCCGGACGGCAGGTCGTAAGTCAGACGGCCATCCCCGACCCGAAGCGGCGGGCGTCCTCCACGACCGTCCGCAGCGCCTCGGCGAGCGACGCGCCCGTCGAGGCGTGCTCGGGGTCGATCACCCACTGCATCATCACGCCGCTGAGCAGCGCGTGGTAGAACTGCCCGACCGCGGCCCGGGTGTGCGGTGGCAACTCCTCGCCACCCAGGAGGAGTTCGACCAGGCCCTTCTGGGCCTGCTGCTGCGCGTCGACGATGAAGCTGCGGACCTCGGGCACGTGCTCGATCTGGGAGATCGCCTCGAACTGGGCGGCCCACACCGGGCGGTGGCGCTCGAACAGCTCGATCACGCGCGTCCAGGCCCGCTCGAACCGCCCGATCGGATCGTCGGGCAGGTCCCCCACATCGGCCACGGCCCGCTTCAGCTCCTGGGCCCACTCCTCGAGCGCCTCCATGATCGCGGCGTTGAGCAGGGCTTCCTTGGTGCCGTAGTGGTAGCCGATCGAGGCCAGGTTGGTGCCGGACGCCTCGACGATGTCCCGCGCGGTGGTACGGGCGTACCCCTTCTCGTACAGGCAGTGCTTCGCCCCGACCAGCAGGTCCTCTCGGTGTCCCATGCGGAGGAGTCTAATCGCACCGCCCTGAGATCTGTCTTAGACAAGCGTCCTAGACTAATCACTTACACAAATCTATAGTCCCGGCCATGAGTAAGCCCACGAGTGAGCCCTTGACCCCCCAACGAGCAAGCCGGAAGGACTGGATCGGCCTCGCCGTCCTCGTCATCCCGGTCCTTCTGATGTCGATGGACATGACCGTCCTGTACTTCGCGCTGCCGTTCCTCAGCGCGTCCCTGGAACCGAGCGCCACGCAGCAGTTATGGATCGTGGACATCTACGCGTTCATGCTCGCCGGGCTGCTCATCACCATGGGCACCCTCGGCGACCACATCGGCCGCCGGCTGCTGCTCATGCTCGGCGCCGTGGTGTTCGGCGTCTCGTCCCTGGCCGCCGCCTACGCGGGCAGCGCCGAACTCCTCATCGCCGCACGGGCCGTCCTGGGCATCGCCGGGGCCGTGCTCGCGCCGTCCACGCTCGCGCTGATCCGCAACATGTTCCACGATCCCACCGAGCGCCGTACCGCGATCGCGATCTGGACGGCGGGCCTCTCCGGCGGCGCCGCGCTGGGCCCGATCGTGTCGGGGCTCCTGCTGGAGAAGTTCTGGTGGGGCTCGGTGTTCCTGATCAACATCCCGGTCATGGCCGTGATCCTGCTGCTGGGCCCGCTGCTGCTGCCGGAGTACCGCGCCCCGCGGCCCGGCCGCTTCGACCTGCTCGGCGCCGCGCTGTCGCTGGGCACCGTGCTCCCCGTCATCTACGGCATCAAGGAACTCGCCGACGACGGCTTCGCCTGGAAGTACGCGGCCATCACGGCCGCCGGTGTCGTCGTCGGCGTGCTGTTCTTCCTCCGCCAGCGCTCGGCCGCCAACCCGCTGATCGACCTGAGCCTGTTCCGCGACCGGGGGTTCAGCGCGTCCATCGGGGTCAACCTGGTGGCCCTGTTCGCGATGGTCGGCTTCCTGCTGTTCTCCACCCAGTGGATCCAACTGGTCTACGGGCTGAGCCCGTTGAAGGCGGGATTGTGGACCCTGCCCGCGCCGCTGGCGGTGGCGGTGACGACCTCGGTGGCCGCCGTGCTGGCCAAGTCGATCCGCCCCGGCTACATCATCGGCGTCGGCATGGTCATCGCCACGGCCGGATTCGCCGTCATGACGCAGTTGCGCGCCGATTCGAGCCTGGCCGTCGCGGTGGTCGGCGCGACGATCATCTCGGGCGGGGTGGGCATGGCGATCCCCCTGACCGCCGACCTGATCGTCTCCGCGGCGCCACCGGAGCGCGTGGGCGCGGCCTCGGCGCTGCCGGAGACCAGCAACCAGCTCGGCGGGGCGCTCGGTGTGGCGATCCTGGGCAGCATCGGCTCCGCCATCTACACCCGCGACGTGTCCGACGCGACGTCAGGGCTTCCGCACGAGGCCGCCGACGCCGCCGAGGGCTCGCTCGGTGGCGCCGCGGAGGTGGCCAAGCATCTGCCCGACCGCGCGAGCGAACCTCTCCTCCAGGTCGCCGGGGAGGCGTTCACCCGCGGCATGAACATCAGCGCCGTGGTCGCCGGGGCCGTCATGCTGGTGGGCGCCGCGGGCGCCGCATGGCTCATGCGCCACGTCGCGACCCCCGCCGCCGCTCCGGCGACGGCCGCCCCCGCGAAGGCCGAGCCCACGCCCGCCTCCAGCCCGGAGTGAGGGCCGCTGCCTCTCTGCCACGTTCACGGAAAAGGGTCCCCGCGCGATGGTCGCGCGGGGACCCTTTTCGCACGGGTCGTTCAGCTTGCGCCGGGGCCGTTCAGCGGCCGAGGGTTACGGGCAGGGTGGTGTAGCCGGTGAGGCCCATGACGGCGCGGCGCTCGGGGGTGCCGGACAGCTCGATCTTCGGGAAGGTGTCGATCAGCTTCGGAAAGAGTTCGGCGCCCTCGATGCGGGCGAGGCTGCCGCCGAAGCAGTAGTGGGCTCCGGCGCTGAAGCTCAGGTGGGGGCCGTTGTCGCGGGTCAGGTCCAGGCGGTGCGGGTCGGGGAACCGGGCCGGGTCGCGGTTGGCGGCGGCGAGCAGGGTCAGGACGAGAACCCCCTCGGGTATCTCGGCGCCGCCGATGGTGACGGGCCGGGTGGTGACCCGGCTCGCCGCGGTGGTGTGGGTGGTGTGGCGCAGTAATTCCTCCACGGCCGAAGGCGTGATGCTCTTGTCCGCGCGCCAGCGGTTCAGCTCGTCGGGGTGGTCGAGGAGCGCGAGCACCCCGGTCGCGACGAGGTTGGTGGTGGCGGCGAAGCCCGCGGTGAACAGGAACAGGATGAGCGCCATCAGCTCGTCCTCGTCCAGCCGGCCGTTGGTGGCCTCCTGGACGAGCGAGGACATCAGGTCGTCGCGCGGGGCGGCGCGGCGATCCTTGATCACCTCGCGGAAGTACCCGGCCAGCTCCTCGGCCGAGGCGTCGGCACGGGTCAGGTCTTCCTCGGTGTAGAGGCCGGAGAAGACGTGTGACCAGTCGTCGGCCAGCTTCCAGAGGTGTTTGCCGTCCTCGTACGGAAGGCCGAGCATGTCGCTGATGACCGCGACCGGGAAGGGCACGGCCAGCAGGTCCACGAGGTCGACCACCTCGCCGCCGTCGGACCGCTCGATGAGTCCGTCGATGAGTCCGGCCGTCAGCCGCTCCACCGCGGGCTGCATCTTCTTGATCTTGTTGGGGGTGAAGACGCGGGCGGCCAGGCCGCGGATACGGCCGTGGTCGGGCTGGTTGAGGGTGACCATCGAATTCAGGTACATGCGCAGGGAGAGATGGTCGGCCCAGTCCTCGCGCATCTGGGTGGCGGCGCGGGCGCCGCTCTGCACATCGGGCAGCCGCAGGAACTCGGTGACCTCCTCGTACCCGGACATCACCCACACGCCGAGCGAGGCGGCGTTGTGGACCCGATTCACCGACTGAAGCGTCTCGTAGAGGGGGAAGGGGTCGGCGGGAAAGGGCGGCGAGATCAGCGCGATCAGCGCTTCGTCGGCCTGTTGGGCCGTCGGGGTCGTTTCGGTGGTCATGTGGGGCGTTCTCCTCAGTGTGGTGCTTCGGTGTGGTGCCTTTGTGTCGTGCCTCGGTGTGGTGCCTGGGTGTGGTGTCTCGGTTTGGTGCCTCGGTGTGGTCGTGATCCGGTCCGGCGCGTGGTTACGGCGCGGACCTCGTGTCCAGCTCGTCGTCCAGGACGTCGAACAGTTCGTCGGCCGAGAGCGAGGCGAGATCGGTCTCCTCGCCGCCGCCCCCGTCCGGCCGGTGGGTCTCCAGCCACCCGGCCGTCAGGGCGCGCAGCCGGTCGGCCACGCGGTCGTAGTCCTCCGCGTCCGGTGTGGCCGACGCCAACGCCGCCTCCAGCCGGGCCAGTTCGGCTTCCAGCGGGGATGCGGTGGGTTCCTGGTCCGCGCCCAGCTGTTCGCGCAGCTCGTCGGCGACCGCGGCGGGCGTCGGATGGTCGAACACCAGGGTCGCGGGCAGCTTCAGACCGGTCGCCGCGCGCAGGCCGTTGCGCAGCTCCACGGCGGTGAGCGAGTCGAAGCCCAGGTCCTTGAACGCCCGGTCGGACCGGATGGCGTCGGCCCCGTCGTGCCCGAGCACCGCCGCCACCTGCGTCCGCACCAGGTCCAGCAGCAGGCCGTCGCGTTCGGCGTCGTCGGCCAGCGCCGCCAGCCTGCGCCGGAGCCCCGCGCCGCCGTCTCCGCCGCCCGCCGCGCCCGG
>NZ_RIBZ01000812.1:0-13916 GCF_003721215.1 Streptomyces botrytidirepellens | reverse complement strand
GGGCGACGCCGCCGTCCCGCCGCCCTCCCACTCCCCGGCCACCGACGCGGCCGAGCCGCCGGGCGCGGCGGGCCACGGCCGCTGGCGGCCCTGGCGGTTCCGCATGTCGAACGATGTGTGGGGCACCCCGGCCGTCGCCGGTGATCTGCTCTATGTGACGTCGTTCGAGGTGCACGCGCTGGATGTGGGCACCGGGCGGCGGCAGTTCAAGACCCGCGACGTGGCCTGGGCGATGGCCGTGGAGGGTGGCCGCATCCACGCCTCCGACGGTCCCACCCTGTACGCGCTGGACGCGGCGGACGGCTCCGAGCGGTGGCGGCTGTCCACCGACGGCTGGGTCTACTCGCTCAAGGTCGACCGCGGCACCGTCGTCACCGGCACCCGCGGCGGCGGCGTCCAGGCCTGGGAGGCGGCCAACGGCGAGCTGTTGTGGGAGATGCAGGGCGTCCAGACCGACTTCGAGACGCCCGAGTCCGGTCCGACCGTGCACGACGGCACGGTCTTCGTGTGGCAGGACGCCCGGCTGCGCGCCCTGGAGGCGCGTACGGGCGCGGAGCGCTGGTCGTACCCGGTCGGCGACACGGCCTCCTGCGGCGGGGTGCCGCTGCGGCTGCTCCCGGCGCCCGACGGGGTCGTGTACGTGTCGGCCGGGACCCGGGTGCTGGCGATCGACATCGCCCGCGGGGAGGTGCGGTGGCGATTCGAGGCGCCCGCCGTCTTCCTGAGCGCCCCCGCGTACGCGCCGGGGCCCGCGGTGACCGGCGGCGGTGTCTACATCGCCGACTACCTCGGCACGGTCTACGCCCTGGACGCCGCGAACGGCCGCGACCGCTGGCGCATCGCCACCGAGGCGCGGGGCTCGATCGAACCGGTCCTGGTGGCCGACGGATCCGTCCACCTGGGCAGCGGCAGCGCCCTGTACACGCTCGACGCGGTCACGGGCACCCCCAAGTGGCGCTTCGCGGCGGGCGGTGAGGTCATCGGCTCCCCGGTCGTCGCCGACGGCCGCGTCCACTTCGGCTCGGCCGACCACTGCCTGTACACGGTCGACGCGGCGGGCGGCCAGCTGCGCTGGAAGCTGGCCACGGGCGGCGAGATCACCGGCTCGCCGGTGGCGGCGGGCGGCGTGGTGTACGCGTGCAGCAAGGACCGCTGTGTGTACGCGCTGGACGCGGTGAAGGGCACCGGGCAGTCCCGTCCCTCGGCCCGCGCGTGAACGCCGTGTCCCTGACAACCCCTGCTACCGTGATACGCGTTCACTGACCTCCCGGGTGTCCGGGAGGTCGCACGTGTCGACGGGGGATGTGGTTCGTCATGCGGAGGGGTCTGCGGTTCACCGCCGTGCTCATGGTGGTGCTGGTGGCTCTCACCGGGTTCAAGAGCAAGTCGCGCGGGAGCAGGGGGCATAGCAGCGGGGGCGGCTGCTCCAGCTCCAGTTCGCATCAGTCCGGATATGGTTCCGGCTCCGACTCCGACGACTCGTATTCCGGTTCCGGCGGCTCCCGCTACCGCGACAACAACCGCTACGGCTCCACCCCGTCCGCCGGCGGTACGGCGAGCGCGTCGCCGAAGGAGCCGGAGACGACCGTCGTCACCTGCGCCGGGCGGGACAAGGACGGCGACCCGGCCGCCACGGTCAAGGTGCGCAACCGCTCGGGCTCGTCCGAGCTGTACATCGTCGAGATGACCTTCCTCGACAAGAGCGGCGGCGAGGTGACCCGGGGCAGCGGGAACGTCCGCGTCCCCGCAGGGCGGACCGAGACCGTCCGGGTCCCGCTCGACGATCCGCTGGAGGCCCGGAACGTCGCGCGGTGCGAGGTCGAATCCGTCATCTGACCCGGTCCGCCGGGCCGTGGTGACTTGGGAGTACGGGTACCCGTTGGCTAGGGTGGCGTGCACTTGTCAACCGACATCAGGTTGGCTTGATTGCGGCTTTTCCACGGGGGTAATTCCATGCAACGCCGTTCCTTGCGCCTGTTCGCCGTCACCTTGGTCGGAGTACTCGCGCTCACCGGATCGCTCACCGGATGCGGAAAGAAGAAGAGCCACGGCCTCGGCGGGGGCGACAACGGGTTCGTCTCCGGCGGCACCGGCGGCGGCGACGAGCCCGCGTCCGGCCCCAGCGGACTGTCCAGCGACATTCCCACCGATCTGCCGAGCGGGGCCTCGGACCTGCCGTCGTACGGCTCCCCGACCACGTCGGACCCGTACTCCTCCGCGCCGTCCACCTACAACCCGGACGCGACCAGCGAGACGAGCGGCACCAACTGCCGCTACGACCAGTCGACCAGCCAGTTCAAGTACGACGTGACGGTCACCAACACCGACGCCACCCGCAGCTTCCGCTACTCGGTCAGCACCAAGTGGAACGAATACGGGAGCGACGGGCTGCTCGGCTACGACAGCCAGGACGTGACCGTGCTGCCCGGCCAGAGCGAGACGTTCACGGCCGCCGCGAGCTACACCATCACCAAGCGCACCCAGTACACCTGCCAGATCAGCCTGGCCAGCAAGACGCCCGCGAGCAGCTGACGCACGCCCCGCTCACCGGACGCGGAAGCCGGGCGTGCGGGCCGCGAAGAGCGCGGCCTGGGCGTCCGGCGGCCGGTTCCCCAGGGCGATCAGCTGCGGGGCCCGGGCGAGCGCCTGCGTCAGCGCCGCCTCCTTCGCCGCCCACAGCGCCCGTACGGTGCCCTGGACCGCCTCCGTCGGGTACGCCGCGACCACGGCAGCGGCCCGCACCGCGGCGGCCACCGCCTCGCCGGGCGGCACCACCTCGCTGACCAGCCCCGTCTCATACGCCCGCCGCGCCGAGACCCGCTCGGCCGTCCCCATCAGCGCCATCCGCGCGACCTCCCCGGCGGGCATGCGCTGTGCCATGTAGACGGCCTCGTAGGCGCTGACCATCCCGTAGGAGGTGTGCGGGTCGAAGAAGGTCGCGGTCTCGTCGGCGACGATGAACTCGGCCTCGCCCAGCAGGTAGAACGCCCCGCCGCATGCCATCCCGCCCACGGCCGCCACGACCGGCTTCCACAGGTCGTTCGCCTTGGGGCCGATGTCCCGCAGCGGATCGTCCATCGCGTACGGGGACGGCGGCTGCGGGACGGTGACCGAGCGGTCGATCCCGGTGCAGAACGCCCGCTCGCCCGCCCCGGTGAGCACCACGGCCCGCACCGACTCGTCCCCGCGCAGCCGCCGCCACACGGAGGCCAGTTCGGCGGCGGTCGCCAGGTCGATGGCGTTGTGGCGCTCGGGCCGGTCCAGGGTGACGACCGCGACCCCGTCGTCCCGGGTCCGCGCCGCGACCGTCATGGCCGCTCCAGCAGCCAGCGCACCACGGTGGGCCCGTCCGGCATCGCGTGGAAGACGGCCCGCACGGGCGCCCCGATCCGTATCCGCACCGGATCCACGGAGTCGAGCGCGGCGTCGGCGGAGGCGACCAGGTTGCCCACCAGCCGGATCCGCGGGGCCTCCGCCAGTTCGACGAGGATCACGTTGTACGGGGCCTGGGCCGCGTAGGCGGGCAGCAGCGGCGGATGCGGCAGCACGTACGACCAGATCCGGCCACGCCCGCTCGTCTTCGTCCACAGGCTGTCGAAGGACTGGCAGTGCGGGCAGCAGGGCCGGGGCGGGAAGCGCGGTTCATGGCAGCCGGTGCAGGTCTGGACGCGCAGCTCGCCGCGGGCGGCGTAGTCGAAGAAAGGCGCGCCGTCCTCGTCGGGCACGGGCCGGAGCAGCTCCTGCGTCGCGTCATGGGCGGTCATCGGTCGTCAACTCCTCAGCAGCAGGGCCGATGTGGGAACCCCCTCGCCCGCCGTGACCAGGCAGGTGCCGGCGTCGGGGACCTGGGCGGTGCTGGTTCCGCGCAACTGTCTGACCCCCTCGGTGATGAGGTTGAAGCCGTGTACGTACGCCTCGCTCAGCCCGCCCCCGCCCGTGTTGAGCGGCAGCCGCCCGCCCAGCTCCAGCGCGCCGCCCTCGGTGAACGCGGCGCCCTCGCCGCGCCCGCAGAAGCCGTAGCCCTCCAGGGACAGCGGGATCAGCGGGGTGAACGCGTCGTAGATCTGCGCCACGTCCACGTCCTGCGGACCGAAGTCGGCGGTTTTCCACAGGTGGCGGGCGGCGGTCCAGGCGGGGCCGGTGAGCGGGTCGTCGTTCCAGTAGTTGACCATCCCGTGGTGCTGTGAGGGCAGCCCCTGGGCGGCGGAGTGGACGTACACCGGCGGGCGGGCGCAGTCGCGCGCCCGCTCGGCGGAGACGACGACGCAGGCCAGCGCGCCGTCCGTCTCCAGGCAGTTGTCGAAGAGGCAGAGCGGTTCGCTGATCCAGCGGGCGGTCATGTACATCTCGCGGGTCAGCGGCCGTTCGTACATCATCGCGGCGGGGTTCTGGTTGGCGCGGTTGCGGCAGGCCAGCGCGACGTTGAAGAAGTGGTCGCGGGTGGCCCCGTACTCGTGCATGTAGCGGCGCGCCAGCAGCCCGATCTCGTCGGCGGGCCGCAGCAGCCCGTACGGCCGGGTCCACTGGGCGGGCGTGGGCAGCTGGACGCGGGTGTTGGTCCAGGGCCGGGGCCCGCTGCCGCGTTTGCGGGAGCGCCAGGCCACCCCGACGCCCGCCTGCCCGGTGGCGATCGCGGCGGCCAGATGCGCGACGGTCGCGCAGGAACCGCCGCCCCCGTAGCCGACCTTGCTGAAGAACGTGACGTCGCCCGCACCGATGGCCTTGGCGACCTCGACCTCGTCGGTCTCCTCCATGGTGTACGAGGCGAAGGCGTCCACCTCGGAGGGGGCGATTCCGGCGTCGTCGAGGGCGGCCAGGATGGCGCGGCAGGCGAGGGTCTTCTCGGATTCGGGGAGGCGTTTGGCGAACGGGGTCTGGCCGATGCCGACGATCGCCGTCGCGTCCTTCAGGCCCATGGCCACCTCCGTACGTCGCGGTCACCGGTGCTGACAGCGGGGAAGGCTACCGCTAATCTGACGGGTAGTCAGCTAGTGGGGTCGCTGTGCTGGAGGTTGGTGTCATGGCGGAGTGGCAGACCATCCCGGCGCTGATACGGGACGCGGCGCGGCGCCACGGCGACGCGACCGAGGCCGTCGTCGAGGGCCGCGCCCGGATCTCCTACGCCGAACTCGGCGCCCGTATCGAACGCGCCGCCGCCGCGTGCATCGCCTCCGGCGTCGAGCGGGGCGACCGGGTCGCGATCTGGGCGCCCAACACCACCGACTGGATCGTGGCGGCCCTCGGCGCGGTCACCGCGGGCGGTGTCCTCGTCCCGGTCAACACCCGCTTCAAGGGCGTCGAGGCGGCGTACGTCCTGCGGCGCACCCGGGCCACCCACCTGTTCATCACCGGCACCTTCCTGGGTGCCTCCTACGTGGCCTCGCTGCGCCGGGCGGCCGAGCGGGGGTCGGGTCAGGGGGTCCCGCTGCCCGGGCTGCCCTATCTGCGCGAGGTGATCGTCCTCGCCGGGGACGCACCCGACGACTTCCGCACCTGGAAGGACTTCCTGGCGGCGGGCGAGTCCGTGCCGCCGGACGCCGTACGCGACCGGGCCGACTCCGTACGCCCCGGCGACCCCTCCGACATCACCTTCACCTCCGGCACCACGGGCGACCCCAAGGGCGTGGTGATCACCCACGCGCAGACCCTGCGGGTCTACGACACCTGGAGCGAGGTCACGGGGCTGACGCACGGCGACCGCTACCTCATCGTCAACCCGTTCTTCCACACCTTCGGCTACAAGGCGGGCATCATCGCCTGCCTGATGCGCGGCGCGACGATGGTGCCGCAGCCGGTCTTCGACGTGGACACCGCGCTCACCCGCATCGCCGCCGAACGCATCACCGTCCTGCCCGGCCCGCCCACCCTGCACCAGGCGATCCTCGACCACCCGGCGCGCGAGGCCCACGACCTGTCCACGCTGCGCCTGGTGGTCACCGGCGCCGCCGTCGTCCCGCTGGAACTGGTGGAACGGCTGCGCTCCGAACTGCGCGTCGCCACCGTGCTGACGGCGTACGGCCTGACGGAGGCGTCCGGCACCGTCACCATGTGCCGCCGGGGCGATCCGCCGGAGGTCATCGCCGCCACCTCCGGCCGCGTCATCCCGGACACCGAGATCAAGGTCGTGAGCCCCTTGGGCGGCCCGCGCCCGCCGGGCGCTCCCGGTGAGGTCTGGGTCCGCGGCCACCACGTGATGCGCGGTTACTTCGAGGACCCGGTCGCCACCGCCCGCGCCATCACCCCGGACGGCTGGCTGCGGACGGGCGACATCGGCGTCCTCGACGCGGGCGGCAATCTGCGGATCACCGACCGGATCAAGGACATGTTCATCGTCGGCGGCTTCAACGCCTATCCCGCCGAGATCGAGCAACTCCTCGCCCGCCACCCCGACATCGCCGACGTCGCCGTCGTCGGCGTCCCGGACGCCCGCCTCGGCGAGGTCGCCAAGGCCTACGCGGTCCGCCGCGCGTCCTCCGCGCTGACCGCCGATGAGCTGATCGCGTGGTCCCGCCGGGAAATGGCCAACTACAAGGTGCCGCGCCACGTGGAGTTCCTGCCCGAACTCCCGCGCAACGCGAGCGGCAAGGTGCTCAAGCACCGCCTGCGGGGACGCCGGGCCTGAGGCCCTCGGCGCGGACCGGAAACGACGGCGTGGGGCCGAGCCGCATCGGCTCGACCCCACGCCGGAGGTGTTCGGCGGCGTGTGGTCAGCCGTCGGTGCCCTCCGCCTGGTTGGCCCCGGAGATGGGCTGGGGGCTGTCCGGGTGGGCGTCCTGCGTCGTGATACCCGCGCGGTCCGGATGGGCGTCGGCCAGGGCCGGAACCGCGGTTCCGGCGGCTATCGCTGCTGCGAAGGCGAAGGAGACGAGGGCCTTCTTCGAGTAGGTCATACCAACTCCTGAAGCTGCACGGGCGTTTGCTGAGTGAAACGCAAGATTATTGATATGTGAATAAGTGTTCGATGAATATGTCTTGAAGTCATCGATAAATGGCGCAAGCAGCGACATGTGCGACTCACTATGGCGAGGACCGGTGTTGGTGGCCTCCCCTCCGGCCCACCAACACCGGTCCCCGCCGTGCCGTGCTCCGTCGGTGGTCGCCGACGGTCTCTACTTGGTCGCGCTGTCCGGGTGGCTGTCGAGCGTCTCGATGCCCGCGCCGTCCGGGTGGCTGTCGGCCTGGAGCGGCTTCGGGCTGTCCGGGTGGCTGTCCGCCTGGAGCGGCTTCGCGCTGTCCGGGTGGCTGTCGAGCGTTCCGATGCCCACGCCGTCCGGGTGGCTGTCGGCCTTCAGCGGCGACGGGCCGTCCGGGTGGCTGTCGAGCGGCCGGTAGGCGTCGGACGTGGGCTTCTTGTCCTCACTCACGAGGATCAACTCCATTGAACTCGGTCGGTTTGGGGTGCACAACACCCGTCCGGCGACTCCCCCGTGGGTCGCCGGACGGGCACACAAGGCCGCTCACCCTAAAACGAGGCAAGGAGTGGCCTCTTCACCGACCCGTCTGCCCCCCGCGGGGACGGATCGACAGCAACAACACTGCCGGTCCGGGATAAACGATTGATGAACGCGCCGCGGTAACCCTGCTACGCGGTCGCCATGGGGGCCATCAGGGCCCGTACTTCCTCGGCCTCCGCGGGGTTGTTCAGCTGCTCGTAGATGGTCAGGGCCTCCTGCCAGCAGGCCCGGGCCCGGTCCGTCTGGCCCATCAGGTCCAGTGCCTGGCCCAGCACCTTCAGCACGGTGCCTCGGCGGAACTCACCGCCGACGAAGCGTAGCGCGAGCGCCTGTTCGGCATGGGTGGCCGCCTCCGGCGGGCGCCCGGCCGCGAGGTGGACCTCGGCCAGCCGGGCGTGGGTGGAGCCCTCCCAGAGGCGCTGCCGGTTCTCGCGGAACAGCGCGATCGCCTGCGTCAGCTGGTCGAGCGCCTCGTCGTACCGCCCGGCCTGGTGGAGGGCGATGCCCAGGGCGAATCGTCCGTTGGCGACCCGCAGGGCGAGCCCCAGGCTGCTGTAGATCTCGGTGCCTTCGGCGGCGAGTTCGATGGCGCTGTCGGTGCGGCCCATCGCCGAGTGGGCGCGGGAGATGTTGCACAGGGCGCCGGCGATGCCCGGCCGGTTGCCATCGGCGCGGAAGGCTTCGAGCGCCTGGCGGAAGTACGCCTCGGCGTCCTCGTACCGCTTCTGGTAGAGCGCGATGATGCCGCGTTCGTTGGGCACCTCGCAGCCGGGAATCGGGTCCTCGGCCGCCAGGGCGAGCCGCATGGCCTGACGTCCCTCGTGCTCGCCCTGCTCGTAGCGGCTGGTCATCCAGTGCAGATGGGAGAGGGTGAAGCGGGCACGCCCCTCCGCGCGCGGATCCCCGGCGCGTTCTCCCGCGTCGCGCACCGTCTGGGCCGCCGCCTCGTACTGCCGGGAGTTGGCGCCCGACTCGCCGAGGTCCTTCGCCGCCACCAGGAGGTCGGCAGCGCGGCGCAGCGTGTCTCCGGTCGCCGACTGCTGGATGCAGGCCAGCAGGCAGTGCGCCTCGGCGAAGATCCAGTCGAGCGCCGCGGCCGAGTCCGGGAAGTCCAGCCCCGGGTACCGCGTCGGCTCCAGGTGGTCCACCAGCCGGTCCCCGGGCCGGGCCAGGGCGAAGACCCGGGCGGCGGAGGACAGGTAGAAGTCCAGCAGCCGGGACAGCGCGGCGTCGCGCTCGGCCGGCGGCATCTCGTCGCGTTCGGCGCAGGCACGCGCGTAGAGCCGGACGAGGTCGTGGAAGCGGTAGCGGCCGGGGGAGGCGGATTCGAGCAGGGAGGTGTCGACCAGGCTCTCCAGCAGGTCTTCCGCGTCGTCGACGGCCATGTCCAGCACGGCCGCCGCCGCGGCGAGGGAGATGTCGGGGCCGTCGGCCAGGCCCAGCAGGCGGAAGGCGCGGGCCTGTTGCGGTTCGAGCTGGCCGTAGCCGAGTTCGAAGGTGGCCTTGACCGCGAGGTCACCGGCGCGCAGTTCGTCCAGCCGCCGCCGTTCGTCGCCGAGCTTGCCGGCCAGGGCGGAGACGGTCCAGGTGCGGCGGGAGGCCAGGCGGGAGGCGGCGATGCGGATGGCCAGCGGCAGGAAGCCGCAGGCCGCGACGACGTCCATGGCGGCGTCCCGCTCGGAGCCGACCCGCTCCTCGCCGACGATGCGGGTGAACAGGACGAGCGCCTCGTCGGGGCTCATCACATCGAGGTCGACCAGGTGGGCGCTCTCCAGGTCGACCATCCGGTGGCGGCTGGTGATGAGCGCCGCGCAGCCGGGGGTGCCGGGCAGCAGGGGCCGGACCTGGGCGGCGTCGCGGGCGTTGTCCAGCAGGGTCAGCACGCGGCGGCCGTCGAGGAGGGAGCGGAAGAGCGCGGCGCGCTCCTCGACGCCGTCGGGGATGGCGTTGTCGGCGGTGCCCAGGGCGCGCAGGAAGGAGCCGAGCACCGCGCCGGGATCGGCGACCAGGGGGCCGGAGCCCTGGAGGTCGACGTAGAGCTGGCCGTCCGGGAACTGGTGGCGCGCGGCGTGCGCGACGTGTACGGCCAGGGTGGTCTTGCCGACGCCGCCGATGCCCGCGACCGCTGACACGGCCATGACACGCCCTTCGGCGGTGGCGAGTTGGTCGCTCAGTTCCTTGATGAAGGGGGCCCGCCCGGTGAAGTCCGAGACCGTCGCGGGGAGCTGCGCGGGGCGTACGAAGCTCGCGCCGCCGCCGCTCACCTCCTCGGAGGCGTGCGCGGCGACCGCCAGTTCGGCGTCGGCCTCCAGGATCTTCTGGTGCAGCGCGGACAGCTCGGGGCGCGGGTCGACGCCCAGCTCGTCGGCGAGCAGCCGCCGGGTGTCGGCGTAGACGGCCAGGGCCTCCGCCTGCCGCCCGCTGCGGTACAGCGCCAGCATCAGCAGCTCCCGCAGCCGCTCGCGCAGCGGGTACGAGGCGGTCAGGGCGGTCAGTTCGGAGACCGCCTCGGAGTGGTGGCCCAGCTCCAGGTCCAGGTCGAGCCGGGTCTCGATCAGGGAGCGGTGCCACTCGTCGAGCCGGGTGCGCTGGGTCTCCGCGTAGGGGCCCGGCACTCCGGCCAGCGGTTCGCCGTCCCACAGGTCGAGCACCTTGTTGAACAGGTCGCGCGCCCGGACCCGGTCCCCGGAGTGCTGCGCCTTCTCCGCCTCGGCCGTCAGCTGCTCGGCCACGTCGGTGTCCAGGGAGCCCAGGCCGATCCGGATCGCGTAGCCGCCCGATTCGCTCACCAGAATCTCGGAGTCGGGCCCGAACGCCTTGCGCAGCCGCGAGGCGTACGTGCGCAGCGCGGCGATCGCCGCCTCCGGCGGCTCGGTGCCCCACAGGCCGTCGACCAGCTCGGGCGCGGTCGCGGTGCGCCCTCCGCGCAGCAGCAGCGCCGCGAGCAGCGCGCGCTGCTGCGGCGAACCGGTGCTGATCGCTTCATCGCCCCGCCAGGCCCGGACGGGGCCCAGCACGGTGAAGTACAAGTGCTGTCCCGGCACTCGCTCCCTTTCGCCGTCCATGGTCTCCCCCTCGCCTGTCCTTCCCCGTCGCACGGGTCAGTTTGCCTTGTCAACGCCTTCCGCGTCAGTAGGGCCCCCACGTCCTCCACAAGCCCGCCATAGTTGTCCGAAGTGCCCATGGTGTCTGGCGCGGTGCTTGCGCCCGAGGGCGGTTTCCGGGGGCGCGGGAAAACTCGCGGAGAACGCGCACGGAACCCGCAGGGAACCCGCACCCGATAACTGACACTCCGTCAGATCGGCGCTACCGTGAACGGCATGGAGAGCTTCCCGAAGATCATCTCGGTGGACGACCACACGGTTGAGCCCCCTCACGTCTGGCGGGACCGCCTCCCGTCGAAGTACCGCGACATCGGTCCGCGCATCGTCCGGGCGCCGCTGAAGGAGATGACCTTCGTCGGCGGCAAGTTCGCCCCGAAGATGGGCGCGCCCGGCGACGACGGGCCGATCGCCGACTGGTGGGTGTACGAGGATCTGCACCGGCCCCTCACCCGGCTCGACACCGCCGTCGGCTACGCCCGCGACGAGGTCCGGCTGGAGGCCATCACGTACGAGCAGATGCGGCCCGGGTCCTACGCGGTGCCGGACCGGCTCGCCGACATGGACGTCAACCACGTCCAGTCCGCGCTCTGCTTCCCGACCTTCCCCCGCTTCTGCGGGCAGACCTTCACCGAGGCGGGCGACCGCGAGCTGGGGCTGCTCGGGGTGCGCGCGTACAACGACTGGATGGTGGAGGAGTGGTGCGGCCCCGAGGCGCGGGGCCGTCTCATCCCGCTGATCATCATCCCGCTGTGGGACGCGGAGCTGGCCGCGGCCGAGGTGCGGCGCAACGCCGCGCGCGGGGTGCGCGCCGTCTGCTTCTCGGAGATACCGCCGAACCTCGGGCTGCCCTCCGTCCACACCGACGCCTGGGATCCCTTCTTCGCGGCGTGCGACGAGACCGGCACGGTCATCGCCATGCACATCGGCTCGTCGTCCCGCATGCCCTCGACCTCGGCCGACGCGCCCCCGGCGGTCGGCTCCACCATCACCTTCGCCAACTGCTGCTTCTCGATGGTCGACTGGCTGATGAGCGGCACGTTCGAGCGCTTCCCCAACCTCAAGATCATGTACGCGGAGGGCCAGATCGGCTGGATCCCGTACATCCTGGAGCGCGCGGACGTGGTCTGGGAGGAGAACCGGGGCTGGGGCGGTGTCGCGGACAAGGTGCTGCGGCCGCCGTCCGAGCTGTTCGCCGAGCACGTCTTCGGCTGCTTCTTCGACGACGCCTTCGGGCTGCGGAACCTCGACGCGATCGGGGTGGGCAACGTCCTGTACGAGACGGACTATCCGCACTCCGACTCCACCTGGCCGAAGTCCCGGGAGGTCGGCGAGGCGCAGATGGGGCACCTGGCGCCGGACGTGGTGGAGCGGATCGTCCGCGGCAACGCGATCGAGCTGCTGGGACTGACCGCGGACGGGCTCTGGCCCGGCCCGGGGGCGTGAGCCCGCCCGCCGGACCCACGGCGGGCCGGTTCACTCAGGAACAAGGAAGTGTCCACTGCCGGTCAATGACACCCGCCGGGCGCTGCGGCAGGCTGGGGACCTGGCGCGCCCACCGCCGCTAGCGGGGCGGGGGCGCGGGTGCCGCGGGTGCCGGACGCGACGGGGGAGCGTCCGGCACGCGGGCCCTCAGCTCCAGCTGCCGGTAGTCGCTCGGCGGTATGCCGTACGCGGCACGGAAGACGCGGCTGAAGACCGCGGGGTGGGCGAAGCCCCGGCGCGCGGCGAGCTGGTGCAGCGGGACGGCGGACAGGCCGGGGTCGGCGAGGTCCCGCCGTACGCGGTCCAGGCGCTGCTGCCGGATCCACCCGGAGACGGTGGTGTCCTGGGCGCGGAAGAGCCGGTGCAGATAGCTGACGGAGATGTGGTGCGCGGCGGCGACGGCGGCCGGGGTCAGCTCGGGGTCGTGCAGGTTCCGCCGGATGAAGTTCTGCACGCGCAGGGTCAGGGTGTGCCGGTGCGTCTCGGGCGGCAGGGCGTCCTCGGCCTCGACGGCGTGGGCGAGCAGGGAGGCCGCGAGGTCGATCAGCACGGTCCCCAGGCGCGGGCCGTCGGAGGGGCGGTACGTGCCGTTGTCCGAGGCCAGCCGGGTGAGGAAGCCCGCCAGCAGGGCGCCGATCCCCTCGTGCCCCGGGATGGGCCGGGCGAGCAGCGGGTCGATCCGGTCGTAGGGGAGGGGGATCAGCGCCTTCGGGATCTCCAGGCCCACGCCGATCGGGGAGTCGCCGTACGCCACGCAGTCGTAGGGCCGTGAGGTGTCGACGACGTACAGCCCGTCGTGGCCGTACGCGGTCTCCCGGCGGCCCTGGGAGACCTGGAGGTTGCCCTGCTGGAGGAAGGAGAAGTGGTACAGCTCGGGGTCGGACTGCCGGATCAGCTTCGGCGTCCGCCGGAAGCGCATCGGGCGGAACTTCGTGGGCCACACATGGGCGGCGCCGAGTTCCAGGACGCGCGCCTCGCCCTCGAAGTCACGGGTGTGCTCGCTGCTCATCTCCATGGGGGCGATGAGGTGCGTCATCCGCTCGCGCCAGTAGTCGAACCGGTCTGCCACGGGAATGTCGTCGCACCGGAACACCGTCT
The DNA here is from genome assembly GCF_003721215.1 of Streptomyces botrytidirepellens. NCBI lineage: Bacteria > Bacillati > Actinomycetota > Actinomycetes > Kitasatosporales > Streptomycetaceae > Streptomyces > Streptomyces botrytidirepellens. The sequence goes on along the minus strand of NZ_RIBZ01000812.1, from coordinate 778 downwards.
CGATCATCCAGTGTCCTCGTGTTTGTCCTCGTACGGGAAGGACGGCCGCTGCTTTGAGGCCCACATCGCCCGTACGCTAACACCGGGCCTTGTCTGATGGGCCGTCAGATACGACGATGGCGGTCCCACCGCGGTCCACCGACAAGGAGGCCCGGCATGCGCGTCCTGCCCCGGGGCCGGTTGAGCTACGGCATGCAGCTGCCGATCCAGTCACAGAGCACCCTCTACGCCGAACCGTGGGAGGCGGCCGCGGGTCCCGGCGACCTCGTGGCCATCGCCCGCGCCGCCGACCGGTCCGGCTTCGCCTACGTCGCCGTCTGCGACCACGTGGCGATCCCGCGGCGGCTGGCCGACGCGATGGGCACCGTCTGGTACGACCCGGTCGCCACCCTCGGCTACCTGGCCGCGGCCACCGAGCGGGTGCGGCTGCTCAGCCACGTCGCCGTCGCCGCGCTCCGGCACCCCCTGCTCACCGCCAAGCAGTACGCGACGCTCGACCACCTCTCCGGCGGGCGGCTGATCCTCGGGGTCGGCGCCGGGCACGTCCGCGAGGAGTTCGACGCGCTCGGCGTCGACTTCGACGCGCGCGGGCCGCTGCTGGACGAGACGGTCGACGCCCTGAAGGCGGCGCTGGGGCCGGAGGAGTTCGCCGACTTCCACGGTGAGCGCTTCGCGTATCGAGACCTCGGCCAGGCCCCGCGCCCCGCCCAGACCCCGCGCCCCCCGCTGTGGGTGGGCGGCTCCTCGCCCGCCGCGCTGCGCCGGGCCGCCGTCCGCG
>NZ_RIBZ01000807.1:0-13881 GCF_003721215.1 Streptomyces botrytidirepellens | reverse complement strand
GAGGCGCTGCGCGGCGCGCTGGAGGAGGCCCGGCACGCCCGCCGGGTGGCCGCCGCGCGGCCGGGCCGGGTCAGCGCGGCCGGGCACCAGGAGCTGGCCTCGCACGTGCTGCTGCTCCCGTTCGTCCCGGACGACGTACGCCGCGCCTTCACCGCCCGGCTGCTGGACCCGCTGCGCGCGTACGACCGCCGCCACCGGGCCGAGCTGATCCCGACCCTGGAAGCGTTCCTGGAGTGCGACGGCTCCTGGACGCGGTGCGCGGCACGGCTCCATCTGCACGTCAACACGCTGCGCTACCGGGTGGGCCGGATCGAGCAGCTGACCGGGCGCGATCTGGCGCGGCTGGAGGACAAGCTCGACTTCTTCCTCGCGCTGCGCATGAGCTGACGGGCGGAGCGCGCCGCGCGCCCCCTGAACGCCCTGAGCACCCTGGAAACCACCACTCTCGCCGGTGGTTTGTGAATTCATTCACACCAACCTCTTGGCCGGGCCCGCGCTTCCGTGTTGAGATTCGGCAACGGCTTCCGGCTCGATGGCGCGCTTGGGGAGGGCAATGTGGCGGACACCGCCATGTCACCACCTGGATCATCGAACTTCGATCCCGACGCAGGGACCGGTCGGGCGGATGACCCGCTCGACACGGCGGTGTGGCGGCTGCGCTCACGCGCGTGCTGGAAGGACGCCGCCGAGCTCCTCGCCCCGCGCGCCGCGGACGACGCGGCCGCGGCCCTCAAGCGCGGCGCCATCCTGATCGAGCGGTGCATGTACACCTCCCGCGGCTGGGACGCGGCCGAGGACGCGCTGCGTGCGGCGGAGGCCCTGGCCCTCACCGACGACGAGCGCGGCGCCACCGCGTGCGAGCGCGGCTACCTCGCGTACGCCTCCACCCTGCTCGGGAACCGCGACCGCGCCGACGAGGCGCGCACCGCCCTCGGCCGGGCCGCCGCGCTGCTCGGGCCCGGCTCGCCCACCCGCCCGCTGCTGGACTTCCGCCGCGGGCTGATCTCCCAGCACCTCGCCCACAACCCCACCGGCGCCCAGGCCGCGTTCCAGCGCGCCCACGCCGGCGCCGCCGCGCACGGCGACACGCTGCTGCGCTCGTTCACCTGGCGCCACCTGGCCGGGATGGCCGAGGAGGAGGGCAACCTCGCCGAGGCCCGCCGCGGCTTCGCCGAGTCGCTGCGGATCCGCGAGGAACTGGGCTACCTGGTCGGCATCGCCCCCGCCCTGGCGTCCCTGGCGGACGTCGAGGAGGAGCCGGAGGCGCGACGGCTGCGGACCGAGGCGGGGCGGCTGGTGCGGTTGCTGGGGGGCGTGCCGGTGTGGCTGGCCGAGCAGTTAGCGTGACGGCGCCGCGCCTGGGGTTTCGCTGCCAGGCGCGGCCCGGTGGCCGGGCTGCGCCCCCGGGGGTTTCGCTCCCGGGTGCGGCCCGGTGGCCCGGTTGCGCCCCCCTGGGGTTTCGCTCCCGGGTGCGGGCCGGTGGCCGGGTTGTGCCCACCCGTTCCGCCCCGCGGAACGATTGCCCACAACGGGTCCCACATCCAACCCCTCCGGCGTTTGAGGAGCGGGGGTGCAGGGGGCGGAGCCCCCGCAGCGGGGCCCGGGGCGGACGTGGCCCGCTACCCAGCCCCTCCGGCGTTTGAGGAGCGGGGGCCGGGGCGGAGCCCCGGGGTCGGGGAGGGGCGGGTAGGGGAAAGCTCAGGCGCCGGAGGTGAAGTGTTCGCGGACCAGCGACTCCACCACGTCCAGATCGCGCGCGGCCAGCGCATCGAGCAGCGCCGTGTGCTCGGCCGCATCGGCGACCAGATCGGCGGTGCGGACGGCACGACCGCACGCCAGCGGCCACTGCGCCCGCCGGTGCAGCTCGTCGGCGACGACGACCAGCTGGTGGTTCCCCGCCAGGCTCAGCACCGCCTGGTGGAACGTACGGTCCGACTCCAGGTAGGCGGCGCGGTCACCCTTCGCGGCGGCCGCCGCCGTCGCCTCCGCGAACGGCCGCAGCAGCGCCCAGCGCTCGGGCGCGACCGCCCGGGCCAGGCTGAGCATCACCGGGACCTCCAGCAGGGCGCGGACCTCGGCCAGCTCGGCCAGCTCGCGCGCACTGCGCCGGGCCACCCGGAAGCCGCGGTTCGGCACGACCTCGACGGCGCCCTCGCCCGCGAGCTGCTGCATGGCCTCGCGCACGGGCGTGGGCGAGACGCCGAAGCGGTCGGCGAGGGCCGGGGCGGAGTACACCTCGCCGGGGGTCAGCTCACCCCCGACCAGCGCGTCCCGCAGGGCGTCCAGGATCTGCCCGCGCACCGAGTGGCGGCGCGGTGACCTGCGCGCCGCGGGCACGCCGGAGGGGTCCCGCGACTCGGTCGCCGCCTGGGCTTTGGCCTGCTCCACTCGGGTCCTCCTGACATTCCATCGAAACGATATGCGGATGCCGCCCGAGGACAAAGCCCACACGCACCGGTCACCGCGAGCGGTCGCGGCCGACCTCGTACGACGTCGAGGATTCGCAATGTCGACGCAAGGTCGTCGCACGCTCGTCGCACAGTCGTCGCGAGGTCTTCGTACGACCCCGGCATGACCCTGACCACACTCGGACCACACCCCCACGCCGCATTCCGGCCGGACCGGACACGGGGAGCGATGCCTTTCGGCCACGGATACGGGGCTCCCGAAGCGCCCACGACGGGACAGGGGCGGGAAAAGATCACCAAGGGGTGCGGACGGCCGACGGTAAGCCGTTGGATCGGATTTACCCGCGCTCGGGTTCCGTGAATAGAATCAAGCCGCTTGCAACGAGCGAGCGTTCGAACCGTATCGCACCTATCCGCGTGTCCCCCCGCCCACTTGGCGGCCTCTTGTCCGGAAACTGCTTGAGGCCCGGCAGGATTCCGCCAGGATGTCGCGCGAGTAGGGCCGTACTGCGGCCAGAACTTCACGGAAGCGAGGCAAGGGGCACCGGATGAGACTGACCGACATATCGCTGGGCTGGGCCCTGCCAGTCGTCATAGCGCTCGTCGGAGTCGTGGGGGCGGGAGTTGTCCTCGCGCGCGGCCGTAACGGGAAGAAGGAGGAGAACGGGATCACCGACTCCTGGGAGCGCAGCGAGGAGCGCAGGCGGCGCAAGGAGGCCATCTACGGGATGGCCTCGTACGTCCTGCTGTTCTGCTGTGCCGCGGTCGCGGCCGCGCTCTCCTTCCACGGCCTCGTGGGCTTCGGGCAGCAGAACCTGAACCTCTCCGGCGGCTGGGAGTACTTGGTGCCGTTCGGGCTGGACGGCGCCGCGATGTTCTGCTCGGTGCTGGCGGTGCGCGAGGCCAGCCACGGTGACGCGGCGCTCGGCTCGCGGCTGCTGGTGTGGCTGTTCGCGGGCGCGGCTGCCTGGTTCAACTGGGTGCACGCGCCGCGCGGCATGGGCCACGACGGTGCGCCGCAGTTCTTCGCGGGCATGTCGCTGTCGGCCGCGGTCCTCTTCGACCGGGCGCTCAAGCAGACCCGCCGGGCGGCGCTGCGCGAGCAGGGCCTGGTGCCCCGCCCGCTGCCGCAGATCCGTATCGTCCGCTGGCTGCGGGCGCCCCGCGAGACCTTCGGCGCGTGGTCGCTGATGCTGCTGGAGAACGTGCGGACGCTGGACGAGGCGGTCGAGGAGGTCCGTGAGGACCGGCGCGAGAAGGAGCAGAACCGCACCCGCCGCCGGGACCAGGAGAAGCTGGACAAGGCCAGGATCCGGGCGCTCAACCGGCAGCACCGGGCGTGGGGCCGGGGCGGCGGCCGCCAGGTGGACATCACGCCCGCGGCACAGCCGCCGCAGCTCACCGCGGAGTCCGCCCTGGAGGAGAACGCGCTGGGAAAAGCCGAAGCGGCCGAGCTGTCAGCGCCCTCAGCTCGGCCCGCCTTGCAGTCCGCGGACGCGGCTGAGTCCGCTCACCGCGACGACCGCGGTGACGACCGCCGCCGGGACTGGAGCCGCGACCTGGATTTCAGCTTCGGCTTCGGTGACACCGACGCCACCGAAGCCGACCGGGACAAGGCCAGGGACACGGACGGCAAGCACGACACGGACGGCAAGGACGACAAGGACGGCAAGGACACGGACAGGGCGCGGACCGTCGACCTCACCGCCGAGGACGACACCCTGACCATTCCGCGGCTGGACTCCCTGGAGGAGAAGCTCGCGGAGATCGAGCGGCAGTTCGGCTGAGGCCGGACCCCGAAGGCAGCGGGGCGGTCGGCGGCGGTCAGCCGCCGTCCGCGTCCAGCTCGAACCAGACCGCTTTGCCCACGCCGTGGGCCCGTACGCCCCACGCGTCCGCGAGCGTGTGCACCAGCAGCAGGCCCCTCCCGGAGGTGCTGTCCTCCGGGGGGTGGCCGCGCAGTCTCGGGTGGCGGGACACGAAGTCCCGCACCTCGACCCGTAATCGGCCCGCCACCGGCCCGGCGATCCCACTGCCGAAGGTGGCCGTGACCAGCGCACCCCGGTCGGTGTGCACCAGTGCGTTCGTCACCAGCTCGCTCGTCAGCAGCTCGGCGAGATCGGCCCGGCCGGGCTCGCCCCAGTGCCGCAGCATCTCGCGCAGCGCGGCGCGGACGTCCGCCACCGCCGCATAGTCGTCATGCCTCAGTCGCTTGCTGAGGCCCCGGCCCCGCTCCCCTTCGATGGCCACCGCCCCGGAGTCCGGCCGGTTGGTCATCCGGCCCCGCCGTACAGGCTGACGCTTCATCCTCCCCCGCCCCTGGCCGCCCTCGGCGCGGCCAGCGTCGAATGCCGTCGAACATGCTCACGGAATGCATTCCCGCCTGTTGCCGCGCCACACACCGGGGGAAAGCATCAGGGGTGATCCGCTGAGCGCCGAGCCCGAGGAGCCGTGATGCACGACGACCGACTGTTGGTGGAGGGGCGCCTGGAGCGGGCGCTGCACCAGTTCATCCGGCCCGCCCAGTACCCGGCGCGCGTTCCGCTGGCCCTCTACGCCTGGCGGGCCCCCGGTGAGCCGGTCCCGGTCGCCGACGCGCTCGCCGCGGCGTACGAGCCGTTCGAGGCCGGTACGGAGTGGGGCGAGCCGTGGTCGACCTGGTGGTTCCGGCTGGAGGGCGCGGTGCCCGCGGAGTGGGCGGGGCGGCGGGTGGAGGTGGTCATCGACCCCGGCTTCACCGACGACGGTCCGGGGTTCCAGGCCGAGGGGCTGGTGTACGACGCGCACGGCGTACCGCTCAAGGGCATCCACCCCCGTAACCGCCACGTCCCCGTCGCCTCCCCGGCCGACGGCGGTGAGCCCGTGCGGCTGCTGCTGGAGGCGGCCGCCAATCCGTCCGTGCTGCGCGACGGCTTCACGCCCACCCCGCTCGGTGACGTCCTCACCGCCGGGGACCGGCCGCTCTACCGCTTCGCCTCCGCCGACGTGGCCGTCCTCGACGAGGACGTGTGGCATCTGGTCCTGGACATCGAGGTGCTGTCCGAGCTGATGCGCGAGCTGCCCGCGGACCGGCCGCGCCGCCACGAGATCCTGCGCGCCCTGGAGAACGCTCTCGACGCGCTCGACCTGCACGACGTGCCCGCCACCGCGGCCGCCGCGCGCGCCGAGCTGACCGGGGTGCTCAAGAGCCCCGCGCACGCCAGCGCGCACCGCGTCTCGGCGGCCGGGCACGCGCACATCGACTCGGCGTGGCTGTGGCCGCTGCGGGAGACCGTGCGCAAGGCGTCCCGTACGTTCGCCAATGTCACCGCGCTCGCGGGCGACTATCCGGAGCTGGTGTTCGCGTGCTCACAGGCGCAGCAGTACGCCTGGGTCAAGGAGCACCAGCCGCACATCTGGGAGCGCATCAAGAAGGCCGTCGCGGACGGCAGTTGGGCGCCGGTCGGCTCGATGTGGGTCGAGTCGGACGCCAACATGCCCGGCGGTGAGGCCCTGGCCCGGCAGATCGTGCACGGCAAGCGGTTCTTCCTGGAGGAGCTGGGGGTGGACACCGAGGAGATCTGGCTGCCGGACTCCTTCGGCTACACCGCGGCCTTCCCGCAGCTGGCCAAGCTGGCGGGGGTGAGGTGGTTCCTGACCCAGAAGCTGTCCTGGAACCAGTCCAACAAGATGCCGCACCACACCTTCTGGTGGGAGGGCATCGACGGCACCCGCGTGTTCACCCACTTCCCGCCGGTGGACACCTACAACGCCCAGTTCAGCGCCGCCGAACTCGCCCACGCGGAGAAGAACTTCGCCGACAAGGGCCTCGCCACCCGCTCCCTCGTCCCGTTCGGCTGGGGCGACGGCGGGGGCGGCCCCACCCGGGAGATGCTGGAGAAGGCGCGCCGGCTGGGCTCCCTGGAGGGCTCGCCGCGGGTCGAGATCCACAAGCCGTCGGTGTTCTTCGCGGCGGCGGAGCGGGAGTACGGGGCCAAGGCGCCGGTGTGGTCGGGCGAGCTGTATCTGGAGCTGCACCGGGCCACGTACACCACGCAGGCGGCCACCAAGCAGGGCAACCGGCGCAGCGAACACCTGCTGCGGGAGGCCGAGTTGTGGGCCACGTTCGCCGCGCTCCACGTGCCCGGGTACGCCTATCCGTACGACGACCTGGACCGGATCTGGAAGACGGTGCTGCTGCACCAGTTCCATGACATCCTGCCGGGCTCCTCGATCGCCTGGGTGCACCGCGAGGCGCGCGAGACGTACGCGCGGGTGCGCGCCGAGCTGGAGGGGATCGTGGGGGACGCGCTACGGGCTCTGAGTACCGTCGGCGGGCCCGGCGCCCCGGCGGTGCTCAACGCCTCGCCGTACGAGCGCGAGGAGGTCGCCGTCCTGGACGCGGAGACCGCGGCGGCCCTGCCCACCGACACCCCCGTGCAGCCGCTCGGCGACGGGCGCGCGGCGGCCGGGGTGCGGGTGGGCGCGCTGGGCACGGCGGCCGTCGCCGGTACGACGTGGAGCGTGCCGCCGGTGACCTCGCTGAGCGACGGCCACGCCATCGTCCTGGACAACGATCTGCTGCGCGTCACCATCGACGGGGACGGGCTGCTCACCTCCGTCCTGGACCTGACGGCGGGCCGCGAGGTGCTGGCCCCGGGCGCGCGCGGCAACCTCCTCCAGCTGCACCCCGACCACCCCAACCACTGGGACGCCTGGGACATCGACCGCCACTACCGGCGCACCCACACCGACCTCACCGCCGCCGAGTCCGTCGAGCTGACCGAGTCCGGTCCGCTGCGCGCGACCGTCCGCGTCGTACGGGCCTTCGGCGCCTCACGGATCGTCGAGGAACTGACCCTGGCCGCGGGCAGCGGCCGTCTCGACGTCGCGGCCGAGGTGGACTGGCAGGAGTCGGAGAAGGTGCTCAAGGCGGCGTTCCCGCTGGACGTCCACGCGCGGGAGTCCACGGCGGAGATCCAGTTCGGGCACGTGGACCGCCCCACGCACACCAACACCAGCTGGGACGCGGCCCGTTTCGAGATCTGCGCCCACCGCTGGCTGCGGGTCGCCGAACCGGGGTACGGGGCCGCGCTGCTCAACGACTCGACGTACGGCCACGACGTGACCCGTACGACGCATGAGACGCCGGATGGCGACGTGCTCGGCACCACCGTACGGCTGACGCTGCTGCGCGCCCCGCACAGCCCCGACCCCGAGACGGACCTCGGCACCCACCGCTTCCGCTACGCGCTGCTGCCGGGCGCGAGCGTCGGCGACGCGGTCGAGGGCGGCCTCGCCCTGAACCTGCCGCTGCGCACCCTGCCCAGCGGCCCGACCGGGCCCGCCCCGCTGCTCTCCGTGGACAACCCGGCGATCACGGTGGAGTCGGTGAAGCTCGCCGAGGACCGCAGCGGGGATGTGGTGGTGCGGCTGTACGAGTCGCACGGCGGCCGCGCGGCGGGCACGCTCGTCGCCGGTTTCCCGGTGCTCTCGGCGGACGTCACCGATCTGCTGGAGCGCCCGCTGCACCCGGCCGCCACCGGCCCGGCCGGGCTGTCCCTGGCCCTGCGGCCGCACCAGATCCTCACCCTGCGGCTGCGGCCGGTGCCCGCGTAAACATCCCTCGTGGACAGGTCGACCGCCCGGTGCCGCCCCCCGCACGGCGCCGGGCGGCCCGCTCGTCTCCCCCTCACCTGCCGCGCCCCTTGCGGCGGATCTTGATGCGGCGCATGTCCGTCACCCCGACCCGCAGGACCCGGTGCGGATAGCCGTGCGCCACCAGCGCCGCCATGGCCCGCTCGGTCGCCTCCGCCTCGCCGTCGCCGTCCGCCTCCGCGGGCGCCTGGCAGCGGAAGGTGAACGCCGAGAGCCCACGGTCGTAGGTGAAGGTGCCCTCCTCGGTGAAGGCGGTCCGGAAGGTGTCGGCTCCTTCCAGCAGCGCGGCCCGGTCCTCCTCGGCCAGTCCCTCGAACACACCACGGATCGTCACCCGGAACACGTCTGCTCCCCCTTCCCTCGTACGGCATAGGTGGCCAACGGCTCGCCCAACATCCCCTCGAACGCGTCCAGCAGACCGATCACCGCCGCGGCGATCGCGTCGGGCCCCTCCCCCGCCTCCGTACGCCTGCCGATCTCGGCGAAGACCAGCGAGTGGAACGCGCCGAGCTGCGTGGCCACCACGCGCGGCAGCGGATCGTCCGGCGCGGCGCCGGTCTCCTCGGCCAGCACCTCGGCCAGCGCGTCGGTCATCTCCCGGCCCAGGTCCTCCAGCCGGGCGGTGAGCGTCGGGGCGGCCCGCATCATCGCGAAGACCCGGCCGAAGCCCTCGGTCAGCCCCAGCGAGCGATCCCGGAGCTCCACCTCGACCCGCAGCCGCGCCAGCACCGCGAGGGCGGCCGACTCCCCCGGGGCGCGCTCCCGCACGATGTCGGCCAGCCGACGCGGGGACGCCTGGTCCGGCGGCAGGACCAGGTCCTCCTTCGCCTCGAAGTAGTTGTAGAGGGTGTTGACCGACACCTCCGCCGCGGCCGCGACCTCGGCGATCGTGACGCCGTCGAACCCCCGCTCCACGAACAGTGCGATCGCCACCCGGTGGATGCGCTGCCGCGTCTCCCGCTTCTTGCGCTCCCGTAGCCCTTCTGCCATGCCATGAAGTCTAACCGTACTGCAAAAATGAAATGCATTGCAGTTTTGCAGTGCGCTGTGTTTTTATCGGCGCCATGTCCACACCACCCACCCCCACCCCGGTCATCGAGACCCGGGGCCTCGCCCGGACGTTCCGGCTCCCGGCGGGCCCGGTGCACGCCGTCCGCGGCATCGACCTGACCGTCGACCGCGGCGAGATCCTCGGCTTCCTCGGCCCCAACGGGGCGGGCAAGACCACGACCCTGCGCATGCTCACCACCCTCCTGCCGTCCAGCGGGGGCGAGGCCACGGTCGCCGGGCACGATCTGCGGCGCGACCCCGCGGGGGTGCGCCGCCGCATCGGCTACGTGGCCCAGTCCGGCGGCCTGGACCCCGCCTGCGCCGTACGCGAGGAACTGGTCACCCAGGGGCGGCTGCACCGGCTGCCCCGGGCCGAGGCGCGCGAGCGCGCCGGGGAACTCGCCCGGGACCTCGGCCTCACACCCCTGCTGGACCGCCCCACCGGCGCGCTCTCCGGCGGTCAGCGCCGCCGGGTGGAGATCGCGCTCGGCCTGATCAACCGGCCCGAGGTGGTCTTCCTCGACGAACCGACCACCGGGCTCGACCCCGGCAGCCGCGCCGAACTGTGGGACCTGGTCCGGCGGATCCGCGCCGAACACGGCACCACCGTCTTCCTGACCACGCACTACCTGGACGAGGCCGACGCGCTCGCCGACCGGATCGTGGTCGTGGACGCCGGGGTGATCGTCGCCGAGGGCACCCCCGCCGACCTCAAGGCCCGCCACGCGGGCGATCCCACCGCCAGCCTCCAGGACGCCTTCCTGGCCATCACCGGCCGGTCCGCGACCGCCGACGAACCCGTCGCCATCTGACCCCTCGCCACCTGCCCCTTCGCCACCTTGAGGCACTGCCATGACCCTGCTCGCCGACACCGGCGTCGTCTTCGGCCGCTACCTGCGGGCCACCCTCCGCTCCAAAACCCATCTCTTCTTCGGCATGCTCCAACCGCTGCTCTTCCTGGCCCTCTTCGGACCACTGCTGACCAAGCTCAGCCTGGGCGTGAGCGGTTCGTCCTGGCAGACCCTGGTCCCCGGGGTCCTCATCCAGCTCGCCCTGCTCGGCGGCTCGTACGTGGGGCTCGGCCTGCTGATGGACCGCAACCTCGGCATCATCGACCGCATGCGGGTCACCCCGGTGAACCCCCTGGCCCTGCTGCTGGGCCGGGTCCTGCGCGACGTCGTCCAGCTGGTCGTCCAGTCGGTGCTGCTCGTGCTCCTCGGCCTGGCCTTCGGCCTCCGCGCGCCCCTCGCCGGAATCCTGATCGGCCTGCTGTTCGTGGCCGTGCTCTCGGCGGCGCTGTCCGCCCTCTCCTACGGGCTGGCGATGAACGTCAAAACAGCGCCCGAGTTCGCCGCCATCGCCAACACCACGGGCATGCCGCTGATGCTGCTGTCCGGGCTGCTGCTGCCGATGTCCCTCGCCCCGGGCTGGCTGGACGGCGCCTCCCACGCCGTGCCGTTCCGCTACACCGTGGACGCCGTACGCCAGACCTTCCTGGGCCACTACGCCAACGGCACCGTCGCCCTCGGCGCCGCCATCACCCTGGCCCTGGCCGCCCTCTGCCTCGCCCTCGGCGCCCGGCTGTTCCGCAGAGCGGAAGGCTGAGGAGTCTTTTCGCGCAGGAGGGGTAAGGGGCGTTCGTCCCACCGCATACGGCCAGGAGAGACACGTGCGCAGACCGCTCGTCACCGGTACCGTCGCCATCGCCGCCGCGACCATCCTGCTCACCGGCTCCGGGGCCGTGAGTGGCAGCGCCATCGCCACGTCGCCGCAGGAGCCCCGCGCGACCGACGTTCATCGGGTGCGCATTCAGGACGAGTTCGACTCGCTCGGGCCCGAGGTGCGGTCGCTGAAGCTGGATTCGGGGCGCACCGCGCATTACATCGACGAGGGGCCCCGGGACGGGAAGCCGGTGCTCTATATCGGGGGTACGGGGACCAGCGCGCGGGCGGCGCATATGACGGACTTTCTGCGCAGCACGCGGGAGTCCCTGGGGCTGCGGCTGATATCGGTCGAGCGCAACGGCTTCGGGGACACGGAGTTCGACAAGGGCCTGGGGAAGGCCGACTTCGTCAAGGACGCGCTTCAGGTGCTGGACCGCATCGGGGTGCGCAAGGTCGGCGTGATCGCCATCTCGGGTGGCGGGCCCTACGCCGCCGAGCTGGCTTCCCTGGCGCCGGACCGTGTGCAGTCGCTGCATCTGGCCGCCGCGTTGCCGCCGTACGGGGCCAAGCCGTCGTACTGCTCGATGTCCGACGAGGAGCTGGGCGCGTCGCTGGAGAAGCAGATCGCCGATCCGCGTATCTGGTGGGCGCTTCCGGAGGACAGCCCGACCAAGCGGGTGCCCGGGTTCGCCGACACCGCGTACGAGGACGGCGCCCGCACCTACAACCAGCGCGGGCAGAAGGCCGACCCCGGGCCGCAGGTGCACGAGCAGAAGCTGTACTGCGAGCGGCCCGGGCCGGATCTGTCGAAGCTGACGGCGCCCGTCATCCTCTACAGCGGGAAGAAGGACACGACCGTGCCGCCGAGCACGGTCGGGACCTGGAAGGAGCACCTGCCCGGCGATCCGGCCGTGCGCGGCTACGCCGACTCGGGGCATGACGTGCAGTACCGGCACTGGGACCAGATCCTCGTCGACCTGGCCGGATACCCGGACCGCACCGTCGTCTGCCACCGGGGCCACAGCGCCATGCCACCGGCCAGGATCGCCGATCCGCTGGTGGAGAAGGGGCGTGCCACGCTCGGCAGCTGCGCCTGGCAGAAGTCCGGGCAGAAGTCCGGCTGATCAGGTCAGGGGCGGGGGACGTTGCGCAGGTTGGAGCGGGCCATCTGGACCATCCTGCCGACGCCGCCGTCCAGCACCATCTTGCTCGCCGACAGCGCGAACCCCGTCACCATCTCGGCCTTGATCTTCGGCGGGATGGACAGCGCGTTGGGGTCGGTGACGATGTCGACCAGGGCCGGGCCCTTGTGGTGCAGGGCGGTGCGCAGCGCGGACCGCAGGTGCTTGGGCTTCTCGACGCGCTCGGCGTACGCCCCCGCGGCGCGGGCGAGTTGGGCGAAGTTGGGGTTGTGGTTGCCGGTGCCGTACGCGGGCAGGCCCGAGACCAGCATCTCCAGCTCGACCATGCCCAGGGAGGAGTTGTTGAAGAGGATGACCTTCACCGGCAGGTCGTACTGGACGAGGGTGAGGAAGTCGCCCATCAGCATCGTGAACCCGCCGTCGCCGGACATCGAGACGACCTGGCGGCGGCGGTCGAGGAACTGGGCGCCGATCGCCTGCGGCAGCGCGTTGGCCATCGAGCCGTGAGTGAACGAACCGATCACCCGGCGGCGGCCGTTGGGGGTCAGATAGCGGGCCGCCCAGACGTTGCACATCCCGGTGTCCACGGTGAAGATCGCATCGTCGGCGGCCTCCTCGTCCAGGACCGAGGCCACGTACTCCGGGTGGATCGGAATGTGCTTCTCCACCTTGCGGGTGTACGCCTTGACCACGCCCTCCAGCGCCTCCGCGTGCTTCTTCAGCATCCGGTCCAGGAACCGGCGGTCGGTCTTGGGGCGCACCTTCGGCGTCACACAGCGCAGCGTCTCGCGGACGTCGCCCCATACGGCCAGGTCGAGCTTGGAGCGGCGGCCCAGGTGCTCGGGGCGGACGTCGACCTGGACGGTGCGGACGTCGTCGGGGAGGAAGGCGTTGTACGGGAAGTCGGTGCCCAGCAGGATCAGCAGATCGCACTCGTTGGTGGCCTCGTACGCCGCGCCGTAGCCGAGCAGTCCGCTCATCCCGACGTCGTACGGGTTGTCGTACTGGATGTGTTCCTTGCCGCGCAGGGCGTGCCCCACCGGGGCCTTGACCCGCTCGGCGAAGGCCATCACCTCCTCATGGGCCCCGGCGGTGCCGCTGCCGCAGAAGAGCGTCACCCGGTCCGCCTCGTCGACCATGCGCGCGAGCGCGTCGATCTCCGCGTCGCCGGGGCGCACGGTGGGGCGTGAGGTCACCAGCGCGTGCTCCTCGGCGCGCTCGGGCGCCGGGCGGGCCGCGATGTCGCCGGGGAGCGAGACGACGCTGACGCCGCGGCGGCCGACCGCGTGCTGGATCGCGGTCTGGAGGACGCGCGGCATCTGCTGCGGGCTGGAGATCAGCTCGCTGTAGTGGCTGCACTCGCGGAACAGCTGGTCGGGGTGGGTCTCCTGGAAGTAGCCGGTGCCGATCTCGCTGCTGGGGATGTGCGAGGCGAGGGCGAGGACCGGGGCCATGGAGCGGTGGGCGTCGTACAGCCCGTTGATCAGGTGCAGATTGCCGGGGCCGCAGGAGCCCGCGCAGCCCGCGAGCTTGCCGGTGAGCTGGGCCTCGGCGCCCGCGGCGAACGCGGCGCTCTCCTCGTGCCGCACCTGGATCCAGTCGATGGCGGAGTTGCGGCGGATCGCGTCCACGACGGGGTTGAGGCTGTCGCCGACCACCCCGTACAGCCGCCGCACCCCGGCGCGTGCCAGGATGTCCACGAATTGCTCGGCCACGGTCTGCTTGCCCATCGCGGCGCCTTTCGTCCGTGTCGTCCCGGGCTGTCGATCTCTCCGTCAGCCCCATCTATCAACCCACGGACGGGACGCTCACGCCTCCCAGACGGCCGCCGCCGTACGGTCGTCGGCGTATCCCTTCACCCCCACCTGGGCGTCGGCGAGGAACCCGGCGAGGCCCGGCGGCTCGGTCGCCGCCCAGCGTTCCGCCCAGTGGGCGGCGAGCGCCGGCGCGGCGCGCAGCGGCTCGGCGAGGCCCGCGCCG